>NZ_FOKY01000009.1 GCF_900112165.1 Brevinema andersonii | reverse complement strand
TGTCATGCCAATGCCTCAGTTTTTATTTCGATGTAGAAGCATCTCCTTTCGAAATATATTTCTTATGAAGACAAAAATATCGAAGAGGGAATAGATAAATTTTTAGCCGACAATCCCGAGCACAAGGATAAAGCCGCCATCTGGGCTGTCCTCAAGTATGTTATATGAAAAATACAAAAACAGGGAGTAAAGAAATATCTCTTTATAAACAATCCCTAACCAATGCTCAGGGGAGGGACTTTCTTTCCTAGAGCAGGTGCGTAAGCCTGCCGCTTAGGAAAAGGAATTTTCTTTAAAGTCTCAAATCAAACTTCTCATGACAGTTACAAAAGTGGTCTTATCCCAATCTCCGTTTTTCAATTCTTCTATTCTTTTTTGAATCTTTTCGATATTAATAAATGTTTCCTGGTTTCGGTCAATATTTACAGGCTCTTCATCCGGAGTGCAGAATACGATATCTCCATCTCTTCGACCAAAATTTATATAAATATTTTCAATTAGGAAGGAACTTTTCTTTCGGCAACAGCGTGCATAAACCTGGTGCTTGGAAAGAGGTTTCTTTTAAAATGTCAAATTAGACTTAAAATAAGTGCCAAATCAAACTTCGCATGACAATTCGAAACAAAAATATTTTACAAAAATAGAGCAAAGGTATCTACATTCTAAGATCTCTACCCAATGTCATGTCAAAAAACGTTGGGTCGTACATTATAAGTATCACTTTAAAGCAAAGAAATATAAACTCTAGAGAAAATATTCGAGGATTGGAAACTAAACCGAGATTAAGAAACATATGATATCTTGGTTTGATTAGATATAGGGGGTTCGGGTTTCAAATGTCAGCGGCTTTCGTTCTTAAATTATCTTTTAAGCTTGTAGGTTCTTAGCTTCGTTCTAGTTTCAAATCAAACTTACCTTAGCAAGATATAAAGACAAATAAACCTGTATTTATATCATATAATATTTAATAATTATCAAATAAAACTCTTCAGTTAATAAATCTAAAATCTTATGTGATCTAAATTCAAAGCCAATTCTGCCGATTATTTAGTATAAAAATTCGCTAAATATCAAAGAGAATCCATTATGAAAAAAATTATATTTGTTTGTTTAGGAAATATTTGCCGTTCACCACTGGCACATACCATATTTCAAAAATTGGCACAAAACAATCAATTAAATGTTATTGTAGATTCCGCAGGTATAGGCAACTGGCACCAAGGAGAACATGCTGATCCTCGAATGCGCAAAATAGCTTACGAAAAAGGTTATGATATTACCCATCGTGCAAAACAGTTCACAAAAAACGATTGGAAAGAATATGATATAATTTTTTCCATGGGTGAAGATATCACATCTTTATTACAAGAGCGTTTCAAGGATTCTTGCAATAACAATATCTTTTATTTCCGGAATTTTGATCCTATGAATCCCCTTGAAAATAATGTGCCCGACCCCTATTACGGAAACAAAAATGATTTTAACAATATTTATAATACTATAGAAAGAACATGCCAAACATTAGTAGATAAACTCAGATTGAAAGAATATCCTTTTAATAAATTTTAATTATTCAATTTATCAAAATAGACAAACTTTGTTTTATATAGACTAAAAATTCTTATCTATGAGCTTGAGATTTTATAGTACTTAATTTTATACAAGATTGTATCAAAAAGACTCTATACCTATTAAGAACAATTTTTTCAATTATAATCTTGTAAGTCCAATTTTTTATCCCACTTCAAAATATTTTTGAACAATATATGTATTAAAACAACACCTATAAGTGTTGTTTTAATACTAACTACAATTTTATTTCGTCAAATTATCACTTGTTTGTGCTGTCCATGCGCTATTTAATTTTTGTTCATCCGAACCAACAGCAAATCTTGCTTTAGTTGACTTACTATTAAATCTAAATCGGCCAAATTTATTTCCCAAATCTCTTAAGCCATGAAATTTCACTGTATACTCTGTATTCGCTCCACTTCCAGTTACTTCCATAACTTCGATATCATATTGATAGACACGTCTACCAGGAGTTGTGACCGATACAAGCATATCAGATGCATTGAGCCATTTCAAAACATAATAGGACGGACTGCCTCCATCAATTGCCACAGAGCCCTTAAAACTACCCGATGTACCAAATGCAGATCTAAAAGCACTGTTAGCACCTACAGAAGATTTAACCTTATAATTCCAACTAGTTAATTGGTTGCGTGCATTAATAGCATTAAATAATGTGTCACCTTCAGCAATCTTAGCAGTAAATGAATTCGCACCGGTTCCTACCTGAATGGCCACAAATTTATTTTTCTTTGTATTCGGACGGGTACGAGCTTCCTGCTCAAGCATAATAATAGAATCACTTGCCCCATTATATTGATAAATGACAGGAACATAGAAATCTTGAGTGTTTGTAAAATTTCCGCTACTATTAACCGTGCTATAATATAAAAACAAGTTATTTCTATATCCGCCTCCAGGTGCTTCATTATACACAAATGTATTCTTATTAGTAGCCTGTACACCCATTTTACTTGTATCTATTGCACCAGAGCTGTTTGTTGCAATCCATATTCTATTAGTTTTCAAATTAGTCATTACAGAAGCAGGATTCATTGCCAAATTGTATGTTCTCCAAATTGGCTGAGACTCGGCATGCTGCTTTAAAGCTTCGGTTTTAGCCATATTTGTTTCGACAGAATAGTTCATTGAGAAGAAATAATTTTTTCTCAAAGGATCCGAATCTAATTTAAAATAAGCATAAGTAGCTACTTTACGGTTGTTATGGACTGTATTCGGATAAGCATTCATACTAACACCAGTTTCTAAACTTGTACTGTCCATGTGATAAATATTAAAATAGTAAACATCTTCTGCTACCGTTTGTCCTGCCACATTACCTGAAGTAAATGTATTTCCTTTCTTAACAGTAATTTTTCTGTTAGGAACATCAAATGTCCATTGATCAGTATCTCTAAAGTCATTGAATCCGCCACGAGTAATACTCATTGTTGAAGACTCACGAACTATTTCCTGTACCACTTCATCCGATGCAAATTCTGATTGTCTAACCCATTTTGCATTTTCAAACTGTGCCACAGTATATCCAACTGATAATCCGGTACTATTAAAATCATTAGTCATATTTTGCATATCAACACCCAAACCACTTCTTAAACTTACAATATCACTGCTAGACTTATCCTGTGTTTTAAGCAATAAATACTGATCTTTCCAAGCACCTGAAGTAGCTTTTAAGAAGTATGTAGCTTCATCAGCAGTTACCACATCATTAGACACTTGCAATACATCATAAGTATAAGAAGCTCCATTTGTCACAACTGTCATTATAACTCTTTCCGCCAATGTACCGGTAGCTGAAATTTTAGAAAATGAAACAATACCACTATCTTTAGGAACATATACTTTTTTATCCGTTAATGTAACAAACGGTTGTTGCGCTATTATTTTTTCTAGTAAACCGTTATCTTGCTGCAATGCTGTCTTTGCTTTAAAGCTCAATCTTGTACTATCAGAGTTCATATTTCGATTTGTCAAATCGTCTGCTTGATCCTTAATCAACAATGTTACTTCATTATTACCGTTACCGCTGAAAGAAATACGAGCATACTTATTTCTGAACAAACCTGTACCCTTCAAGAGAAAGATCCCATCTGTTGTAGACCTATCGTTAACCATTTCTATTTCATAGACATCAGGTCGTGGTACCCCATTGATATATTCCGTATAAGTAAATGTCATATTTACACCGTTTTTAGCAAATTGGAGATTCGTTGTATTTTGAGGATCATGCAGACGACGTGCCTGATCTAATCCCGCAAGTACTCCTTTACTAACAGCAGTATCAATAACTTGGGCATTTAATAATAAAGAATTCCTTTCTAACATATTCCATTCTTGAGCAGCATTAGTTGCAGCTAAAGCACTTTTAGCACTCGCAACATCTATACCAACTGCTATTCGTCCTCTGTTCTCATAAGTCTCACCCTTACTTATCAACTCACCAGCAATAAATTTATTTCCAAAATCACCATATCCGGATAATCTAAAAATACCCTTTATATCAGATTCATCTTCTATCATAGTATAACCATAAACATTTTCTTTAATAGTGCTGTCTTGGCCTACTGTCGTTACATATTCAACTTTTACTGTCTTCTCTGTGGTATTAAACACAATATTTGTGACCATCTTAGACGTATAGGCCGGATTAGCCACATTACCAACAATAGGGTGCAACAAATGAGAAACCCATACCGCTGATCCTCGTTTGATCGCTTCTTTAACAACGCGATCATCTGCCTCAGCCATTTTTTTATCCATATAATTCCAAGCTACTTGTCTATTGAGTGCTTCCTGTGCTGCAGCCGGTGTATCTCCAAAACCTACTTTCATTAATCTGTCACTCACAGCAGTCCCCAGTTCAATAGCCATATATTTGTTGGTAAATTGAGTGCTTGATCCGCGAATCAATTGAAATATCCCACGAGTATCTGAAATATCCGAATGCATTTTATATCCGAAATCTTCTGCTGCCATCGCGACAAAACCTGAAACAACTCCAACAACTTGTATTTTAATATTTGTATACCGTGTATACCTAGATTTCGTACCGCCCTCAAACTTTAATGATACATAATTATTTTGATCATATATGCCATTGTTTCCTTCCAAACTGCGCCATTCTGCTACTTTTGCAGCACTTACTATTGCTTTTGCTTCATTGACCGCTAAAGTATCTTCTCGAAAATTCCAATGATTACTATTTTTTAATAATGTATTCAAATTCTCTACTTCTTGAATTTTTGCAGCTTCATCTCCGGAACTTGTAGAAACTAAAATGCGTGCATTCGCATTCTTATCATTTCCTGAGGTACCCAGACTTAAAAATACAATACGTCCATCATAAGTTCCTGAAGTATCACTAGCAAGCACAAATACACCTTCATCGGGAGAAATAGATCGTTTCATTCCGATCCGATAATTATGTTCCGTTGAACTTCCTGATGTTGTAGTTTTTATCGATACAGTTTTCACAGCAGGATTAAAGGTCCATGTTTCCGTATTTTGTGGATCATAGTAATATAAATTATCATTTGTTATCAATCTTGTCCATGAAAATCCAGAAGCATTCACAACTACACGCATATCAATAGCTGTACTTGTTTTCTCTAAATAATTCCATTGATCAGGATTACCATCCATTGCATTAAATTGATTCAGAGCATCACTAGGAGACACGCTTGACGCTGCAAATCTTATTTTCTTTGGAGTTGCACCTGCTTCCACTTTCATTTCAACAAAATGCTTATGAAGAGGATCTGTATTATTATTCTCAAAAGATTTTAAATAAAATCGTGACTGCAATTCAGCAGTATTATTTCCCGTACTCAAATTAGAAGCACTTTTCGGAAATATAATATTATATTTATGTGTTTTTGAATCAGAACCTTTTATTGTCAATACAGTTAGTGTATTTTCTTCTGCATCAAATAAAAATTCCTGCGTGTCTTCTGAATTATAAATTCCCTTGCTATCAACCTTTACAACAGTATTTCCTATTGAATTAATAGATGCAGGTGGATTTCTTTTTATCCCATTAGCACGTTTTAAAATATCATTTTTTGGAGTTACATCTGATAATTTATAGAAATTTGTATGTGCCGAATCAAGTGCTGTTTTCGTGCTGTCAAAAGTATCTCCTATTGCTGTTTTTCCTGACTTTGTTTTGGTAGCATCATTTTCTTCGATTAGAGAAAATCCTAAATATTTACCATTATATATACCGTCTCCTGAAAGCCGGACTATAATATTACTAACTTTTGCTGTAACATTAGTATATACCACTTCATACTCATACTCTGATTGTGATGCAACTCCTTTGATAATTATACCAAGTTCTACTTTTCTATCAGTAGGTTTAAATACTATATTTGTTGTATTACGATTATCATAAAACCGATCAACATACTCTAGAACACTACTAGAGCCTATGACATCAACTGATACCCATGGACCTCGTTCTGCTTTTATGTATTCATCTTCTAATTGCTCACTACTTTTTAAATTATAGTTCCATTGATTAACATTTATCAAAGCATCAAGAGATTGATTTGCTTTTTCCAGAGTATCTTCATTAGTTAGTACTAAATAGGTTCCCGTTGGAGCAATTCCCGATAACGCAGCATTTTGTACAGCAATACCACCAAATTTCAGCCCTAAAGGTCCAGTACCTAAATATTTAAATATCGCTTTGCTCTGATTTTCAGCTTTGACTATCTGTAAAGGATAAGTATTAGTAGTACGGGTATTATTCCTTTTAATTGTAGTAATTGTAACTTGAAGAGGATCTGTAGAAAATTGTACTTCTTCTGTCTCATAAGGAACATATAAACCTGGATTTACAACTCCTGGTGCTGTAGTCGCATTTGCTGCTAATTTCACATACAAATGACCTTTATTTTTTGCATTATCAACAGCAGACTGAATTGCTTCTGCTGATAACGGAGCATCCGCACGTGTATGATAATTCGCTGCATCAGTGGGTTTTGCAGTCTTTGCATTGTCCACAGTCCCACCGAAACCTATATATGCCCTATTTGCTGTCGTTGCTGTGCCTGTTAATACGTACATATGTTTATCTTTGTGAGCATCAAATGGCGTATTAATCTCCGTACCTGTGCTATTTGGATAATCAGTAGTTATAGGAGTCTTATTTTCGGAGGGTTTTAATAAAAATGCTCCTTCAATAGCTCCTACATCCCTTGACATCTCCAAAGCAAAACGCGACGCATTAGTAACAACGTCACCATTACTCATGGTGATTTCCATTACAACTGCTTCCATAGTATCCGAATCAAACCACCAAATTTCTGTTTCTGTTTCCGAATAATAACCATTCTTTAATTTGATCCATGGAGTCAATCCAGCTAACGCTTTTACTATTTTGTCAGTACTTGGCACTACGGATTGTTCATACAAATTTTGTACTGCTCTGTGTTTTAAGGCATATTCAACCTGATGCTGTTCCATTCCTATTTCCATTAATGCTCTGCCATTATTAACACCATTTCCAAGCTGCACTGCAAAGTAAAAATTATCAAACGGAGAGCCCATATCTGTATCATTTTCAGAATTAGGAAAATTTTCAGCTGTTGTTTTCAGTAAAAATGTGCCTTTTTCTCCAGATTCATTACTAACTATTTTAAAAGAATAAGTCGATGTTTTTGGTACAGAATTTGTCAAAATTTTCGCTTGTATCAAAAGTTTTTCAGCGTCAAAAGACCAATTAGTAGTTGCTGTTTTACTGTATGTGCCATCATCCATCACTCCAACCCAAGTTTTACCGCGTTGTTGCATTTCTATTACCACTCGATGTGGTTGCTGTGCTTCAAAATTATCCTGTATATCGTTTGTAACAGGCTGCTGTTCAAATTTCTCTTTATCTGCACTCAGCACCAACCATCCCGCTTTTTTATCCACATTAGTAATGCTCAATTTTGCATACTGGCCATTAAGTAAGCCCGTACCTAAAAACTGAAATACTCCTTCCGTATCACTAATATCTTCAATCATACGAACACGATAATCGTTTATATTCGATATTTTATTATTCACATCTATTATTTTAGCCCACATAGTTTCAATATTTATCCTATATTCTGTTGTGTTTTCCCAATCATATGCATCCGGAATAATAATAGGAGAAGAGGATGCCCCTATAGGAGGCGCATTAAAAGCTTTCAAAGTTACTATTGGTCTATCTTTTATTTTTTCTAATACCCGATTTGGGATATCTGCTGTCTTCTCACTTTCCCAATAGTATTCTGAGATAGCAGATAATTTATTTAATACTTCTTCTTTTGTTAAACCTTGTGCAAACTTCATTCGTAATTTGCCAAAAACAGGATCTGTACGATATTCAACAGCAAAATAACCACCAGATGCTAGTCGATACACTTCCAGATTAGGTCCTAAAATTTGGACAGATTGTGCTTGTATATTTCCCAATGAAGTCAGAATCGTACGACTTGCTGTTGTAGAAACATCTCTTCTACTACGAGTGACCGGCTTAACTTCAGTAAACTCAGCTCTTAATTCTCCTGTAACACGGTTAATACTGAATATTGCATTAGTTGTTTCTTTTACGTCATATTTTAAATCATTGTTTAGTTTGACTATCTTTTCTGAATGAAACACTTTAAACACTCTATTAACAATTAAATCGCTAGCATAATCCCAATTATTTTTTGTTCGCGCTTTATCTAAAATACCATTTTCAGACAATCCGACTTCTACTTTAACTAAGGAACCCGTACTATTTGTTTCTGCATAAATCCCCATATACAAACCACTGTAGGCTCCAGAGCCATGAATTCTATAAATTCCTTCAAACTTTGAAACATCTTTAATTACTTCGAGAGCATAATTTTCAACACGCACAATTTTGCCACCTGAAATAATTGTGGATTGCATCGTCAAAAAATCGCCATTAAACAATAAAGTCTTATATTCTTGAGAATTCCAATACCCATTTGGTTCTAAGGATAATAATTCGTGCTTCCCAAATGTATCAATCACTTTTCTTTCAGCATAAGATAATTTAAATGCCTCTTCCTTTACTAATGAGCAACTTACACTTAGCGAAAATAGTAATAAACATACAATTTTATTCATATACTACTCCCCTAGCTTGAATTCCTTGACAAAATTTAGTGCATGTTCCTGACAATAATAAATAGTAATAATTGAGAGTGAGCATAAATAATTGCTCCTATTTTACTATTTAATAAAGTAAACTACTCAATATAAGTAATTGTAATATATATTCTTAGTTTTGTCAATATTAATATTTTATATATTTTAATCGGTTCTAATATAAAATTTTTTAGTTTTTAAAAAGTTATTATAAATTCTCTTACTCACATAAGGATAAAAATACTTGACAAAATTATTTCCAATACATTATAATAGTACAGGAATAATTTAGTTATTTTAAGGAAAATTATGAAAAAAATTGACATTTTAAAATTCATATGTTATAACAACACAAGCTAATTTATTAGCTTTTTTATATTATTTGTGATCAATCCTTTACTTGGTATAAGCCAATAAGGGGATTTTTGCGTTTTAATGTAATTTGGAAGTTCCTATTATGCAAAATCCTAAAATTCTTCATAGAATTTATTTTGCAAATATGCCTCCTTACGAAGATTTATTTTTGCATTACTTGGATACCTGGAAAGCAGAAATGCCTGGCTATACGATTATGCAATGGAATACTTCTAATCTTCCGCTAAAAACTGGCAATACATGGGTACAAAAAGCATTAGTAGATAAGCAACCTGTTTTTTTGTCAGAATATTATCGTTGGTTTGTGCTTAAAGAGCATGGAAGCATATATCTGGATGCCGATTGTGAAATCATTAATGGTAAAAAATTAGATTCTCTTTTAAACGAATTATATTCAACCCGTGCTTATGAAGGATTTTTAGGCATTGAAGAAAAAAATAATGGACATCCGACCGCTCAAACTGTAGCCCTCAAGCCTAATTCCGATCTTGCGAACTTTATGCTTATGATGTATGATCAATATTTATCAGGACCTCTATGGCACTGGAAAGAAAGCAGGAACTTACTTGGTCCGCAACTGATTACATTATATTTCCTGGAGAACGGGTATACAAAAAATAATGGTTACCCTATTATAGATCAGCCTGAAATACATGCAAACATCAAAATATACCCTCAAGAATATTTTTCGCCTAAATTTGGTTTGACCGGCAAAACTTTGAATTATACAGAAAATACGTGTGTATACCACTTATTCAGCAATCTCAATATAAATCACCATGCAGACTCTGAATATGCAAAAGAAAAAAAACAAGCACGGCGCTTTCATGAACTTCAAGAATACCTGAAAACAATGAAAATTCCAGCTGTAGATCATAGTCATAAAGAATCTTTCAATAAATTATTAAATTTGTTTAAAAAAATACTGAATAAACTTTATAATGTCTTCCCACAAAACAACATAATACGCAAATTAAGCAGTAAAATATTTAAATTATGCTGCTTAATATACAAAAAAATAAAACTTCAAACCATAAAGCTTTAGGAGATATTGATGGGAGAATTAAAAGTATTACATAGAATATATTTTGGTTTTGATGGTAAGCCAGATTTGTATCAGGAATATCTAGAAACATGGAAAGAACAATTTCCGGAATATAGAATTATGCATTGGAACGCAGAGAATCTTCCTATGGATTTAAATGAATATGTCAGTATTCACACCAAAGAAAAAGATGCTGTGTTTCTGGGAGATTATTTTCGTTGGTGGGTATTACGTGAATATGGAGGGATTTATTTAGATGCTGATATAGAAATAGTTAATGGAGAGCTTTTTAATCAATATATTGAAGAATTCGAACAGTCCGACAACCATGCTCTTGTAGGCATTGATACAGATGCACGATATTATACGGCGCATTCCATGGCTTGCAAACAAAATTCTGAACTTGCAAATTTCATGTGCACAGTATACGAAAATCTTGGCCCTCTACGTCACTGGCGTAAGACATTTTGTACAGCACCCCAACTTTTGTCTTTATATTTTATGGAAAAAGGTAAACGTACTCACGAATTAGGAAAGTTCACTCATTGTGAAGCTATTACAGATTTAGCAGGAGTTCGAATATATCCTAAAGCATATTTTTCACCTCTCTGCTATTATGATACTCATACTGCTGGATCCTCAGTCTTTTTCCTACGTGACTACAACCCTAATCAGACTGCACTTTGTCACCACTATGGGTGCTCTTGGCATACAGAAGAATCTGCCTATTTCAACAAAGGACAAGCAACCCTTACGCAAAGACCCATGTTAAAAGATTATTTTATTGCTACAACTCAAACAGAAGGCTCAAAACCTCACAAAATGCAACATATTTTAATAAAAATATGGCAGTTTGTCTTAAAAATTCCTCACAAAATTAATACCTTACTAAAAAGTTAAAACTGGCACTGGCATTTTTTAAGTTCATTATTTACAAAGAAAAGGAAATTTGTTTTATTAGTTTTGGTTGAGATAAAAATTAAGAAATCAAAACATATCTATACTAGCTAAAATTTTATATATTAAAATTCTTTATATATGTCAATATGAATTATTCAAAGTTATGATCATTTCTTAAATATAATTTGACAGCATCAAAAGCAACAGAGTAAGAAAATCCTCTTCTTCCCAAAAATGCAAGCATTTTTTTACTTTCTAATATGCTATTGGTACTGTATTTTTGTTTTAAGGCATGGACAGCCTGTTCTAATTCTGAAAATTCATTGTACTCCAAAAATTCCAACAATGCATCATTAATTAAATGCTCCTTAAATCCTTTTTGTTTTAACACTTGCTTTGTATAGGAAATACTGCGTTTTTTCACATATAAATTTTCATTAATAAAAAAATGAATAAATCTTTCATCATCTAACAAACCATGAGAAACTAATTGATCCATTAATGCATGAATTTGATCTTCAGTAGCAGCTAATTGTTTCAGCTTCACAAGTACTTCCTGCCGAGATCTTATTCTATAATTAATAAAATATAGAATTTTATTCTGCAACTGCTCTAAAGTATATTTTTCCATGGGATTTTAATACTCAATTTTATAAGGACGATCCGTTAACGCATTTTCCCACTCCCGCAAGCTCATATTTTCGTATAAAATTTTATATACGGATTCAACAATAGGCATAGAAATATTATTATCACATGCAAACTGGTAAATAAGCTTCACCGCTCTGACTCCTTCAGGGATTTGAGACATAGATTGCTGGATATCATCAACTTTTTTTCCCGCAAGAATCTGCTCTCCAACATATCTATTGCGTGAATGGGCAGAATAACAAGTAACAATTAAATCTCCTATACCAGCAAGCCCGGTAAATGTTTGAGGATCGCCACCCACAAAAGTCCCAAAACGGATCATTTCCGCAAGACCCCGCGTAACCAATGCAGCTAGAGCGTTGTCTCCATAATTTCCCGCAACTACAATACCAGCAGCTATAGCAACAACATTTTTTATAGCAGCACCGATTTCGACTCCTTTCGGATCGATGTTCGTATAAACCCGCACCCATGACGTAGAAAAACATTCTTGCACTTGTTTAGCAGCTTGCATATCTTTTGACGCTGCTACTAAACAAGTAAATTTTTGCATTCCAACTTCTTCAGCATGCGAGGGACCACTTAAAGCCACAGCAGCCTTATGAGGGATAATTTCCTCAATCAATTCCGTCATTGTGCGTATCGGATCCAACTCTATGCCTTTCGTAGCACTGACAATAATTTGATCTTTCGAAGTCAAAATTTTTAATTGATCGAGTAGATTTCTATAGAATTTACTAGGAATAGCAATTAAGATCATATCTTTTCCGTGTACTGCCTGTGCAAGATCATATTCTAAATTAATATTCTCCAAGCTGATACCGGGCAGATATTTAGTATTTTGATCATCTTTTTGAATAATATTGAGAGTTTCCGGCAGTGCATTCCACAATGTGACATTATTGTGTTCACGAAGAACCACAGACAACGCTGTTCCCCAACTTCCGGCCCCTAATACAACAATATTATTCATAATGGCTCCTTATTTCTTCACAATAGGATATTATAAATAATTTTTAGATTTTCGTCAACCTCTTCATTTTTTGCAAAAGTGCTTTCATAAAAGAAAATCTTTTTGTCATGCCATCGCTAAAAAAAATTTCTGTTTCACGTGCAGCTTGTTCTACTTCCTCTAAACTCTTATAATAATCAGCAAACATAGGTCTTTTTTCCAACACTTTCCGGAACCTTTGATGCGAAATATGCGTTTCTGGCAACCATGAAGAAGAAGCATGATGACAAAGGCATGTATTTTCAGTGACATTCGGTGCACAAAGATTTATCCCTAGTTTCTCAATTAAAGGATAGGGATAAATTTCTACCGGATGAAAATATTCTTTTGGATATATTCAGACTCCCAAAATATCGATAATTTTATCGACCTCTCCCGAATATTTACCATTATTTTCAATAAAATAACCATGGTATGCAAAGTAGCAAGCTAATAAATTTGGAGCTGTAATAGAATGCTTATCCAAATAAGATAAAGGTCCCATATTATCATATAAACTACACACAAACACTGATAAAGGAGAGTTTTTTTCGAGCCAACAGATTCTGCAATCCAGTCATATGTGGGCAATCCATTACCTGAAAATCCCATGAAACTATGATGTTGGCCTTGTTCTAATTCTTCTACTACCTGATTAAATTTTTCTCCATTAACTATTTCTATATCAGCATCTAAATAAATCCCTCCATATTCACGTAATACCCACCAACGAAAATAATCGCTTAGAAATGCACCGTTTTTTTGAGAAGCCATTGTGCAAGTAAAATAATTATATCCAACGGCAAATTTTTAGCACTCCATAATTTAATTTCATAGTTAGGTAGTTGGTCTTTCCATGTTTCTAGATACTCTTGATAAAGATCTTTTCTTCCATCAAAACCAAAATATATGCGATGCAATATCTTTATAGTCGGTTGCGCACTATAACCTCCTTTTTCTTTTTTGTTAAGTATTAATTCCCCATATTTTTCAAAAAATATGGGGAATTAATACTTTTCGATCTTTCGGATAATTAGGAAATCGTTCCAGATACCATTGATGATTCATCATCGCGCGAGGGACAAGATTACTAACAGTCCATAAGAAAAATGCAAAACCAACCCAAGATTTTAACATTATAGCCCATCCTAACCAAATAATAATTTCACCAAGATAATTAGGACACGAAACCAAGCGAAATAAGCCTCCATATGGAATTTTATACGATTTATTATCCGAAGATGAACGTAAATGCCTTAAGATAGTATCAGACTGACGATTGATAAAAGTACCCAACAAAAATATTGCCAATCCCAAAATAAATTGCCAAGACGTCAAATAGCCATCTCCGTAAAAATCAGGAGGTGCAAACTTATAGATCCAGCGAGCTTGGAAGTATGTATTAAAAACTTGAAATATTAACGCTGAAAACATTAATACTACAGCCATTCCCTTACTGTGCTGCGACAGAAAAGGATAAATAAAGCTTCGATAAAAATAATGAAATTGCCAAATAAAAAAAAGGGCTATCTGTCCTGGTGTCAAACTTGGTGCCAGCAAAAAAAACACCAGAAACAAAATAGAAGACGGTGCTTCCATAATGATCCATCCCAATTTAGCAGGAATGATAGGACCCCATGCCGGAGTTGTATAACGACCATAAGGAGCTTTTACTTTACCAAAAACCAACCCTAAAAAAACTATAAAAGGGAGTAAAAGAAAGACAGAAAAAGTTACATTATAAAACAATCCTTCACTCATAATAATTGATCCTCCATAACGTCAGAAACGGAATCCTAAGGCAATTACAGGTTGTACACCGCTAAATATAGGACTTAACGTACCCCCAACCGTTACCGCATAGCCAACCGCTACATCAAGCCAGAAAAAGCTGATTGTAAACCGAAATCCAGCTGCAGGAATAATAGGAATTTCCGTGGTACCGATAAATGCAGCTTGCGCTTGCACAAACAGAGACATTTCAAATTGTTTTTTTGTAAAAAATGAATAACCGGTAATAATTTTTAATGCTATATAAGGTTTAAAAAATTGTATAGCAGTATAATAATCGTTAACAGGCACATTGGGAAAAATAGTCATACCGATTTCGATTTGTCCCCACCATTCTGGAATAAAATATTTTAAAATGCCTAAGTTTGCCTGATATGGGGCAAGGCCACCCGACAATGTAAAAAAAGGTTTTCCTTCGTTAGGTACGGTTCGGCTTTTTTTGACAACTTCCTGAGAATCAATATTTAAAGAATCAGGGATTTCTTGTTTGATTTCAGAGTTTTCTGCAACTTTTTCCGTATTTGGAAGCTCAGGCAGACTTTCATTTTCAAGTTCTGCTTGGATTTTCTGAGCTTTTAAAGAAAGCGGGGCTGTTTGTTGACTGAACAATGGAACACTGAACAATAAAAAGAAGGAGAAAGCCATATAATACTTCATAAATCCTCCTCAATCCCCAAATTAAGCTTACAAATTATAAATTAATTTTTTCTAAATATCAAATATATCATATTTTAAATTTTAACTCAATCTTTTATCAACAAAAACAAGTATCCACATTAATCATAGTTAATTTCAAGAGTTAACTATTTTCTATCTAGAATAAATGTTTACTCTTACAACAATAACCTAAACTTTTTGCTAATAAATGTTAGAATCAGAAATATAAAAATGGTTTATCATCTAAATAAATTTCTATGCAATTATAAGACTAAACCTCTCATTGCAGCACCTGATAATTTTATATTATGCTTATTGACTTTTCAAAAAAAAAAAAATACAATATGCTATTATTTTTATTTTAACTTTTAAGAGAGGCATTATTATGATTGTTATTACAGGTGCTACAGGCCATATCGGCAACGTGTTAGTACGTGAGTTACTCAAAAATGGCGAAAAAGTAAGAGTATTAGTTCGTCCGGGGTCAACTACTATTCCGATTGACGACTTAGATGTTGAAATTGCTTATGGAGACATACGTGATAAGGCATCGTTGCAAAAAGCATTTCAAGGTGCAGAAAAAGTATTTCATTTAGCGGCTGTTATTTCCATTTTGCCCGGCTCTAACAAAGAATTGTATGATACAAATGTCAACGGTACAAAAAACGTATGCGATATTTGCTCGGAACAGGGCATCAAATTGATTTATACAAGTTCTGTACATGCAATAAGTGACAGACCTCATGGCGAGCCACTCACAGAAAATACACCTGTATGTGAAAAAACAGCCTTAGGAAAATATGGTCAAACCAAAGCTATTGCTACAAATTATCTTTTAAATACTGTCAAAAATAAAGGCCTTAATGCTGTTATCGTGCATCCTGCGGGAGTTGTAGGCCCTCACGATTACATGCCATCACAAATGGGGTTGGTCATTAACGCAATGACAACATGGCTTTGCATGGGAGTTAAAGGGGCTTATAATTTCGTGGATGTGCGAGATGTCGTGCAAGGTATCTTGCTGGCAGACCAAAAAGGCACAATTGGCGAACGTTATATTCTATCAGGACATATTCTCAGTGTCAGCGATCAGAAAAAAATTGTCGATAAAGTGCTTGGAAGGAAACATTTTTTTGTTAATATGCCGAAATCTTTGGCATATTTTGGGGCACATATTATGTCTCCACTCTATTCTCTTCTTAATTTAGAACCACTCCTCACTCCTGAATCGTTGGCGATTTTGTTCTCTAATGCTGACCTTCGCCACGACAAAGCCAAAACAGAACTTGGCTATACGGTACGCCCGTTCGAAGAAACAATCCGTGATACCATAGCATGGGCACATCAGCACAAGTATTTGTGGAAAAAAACACAACATAATATTTAACAAATAAATTGATTTGTAATACATAAGCATGGTAAAATAAAGAAATCTTATAGGAGGCACATTATATGAACGTACAAAAATATATTATCTTAGTTGCGGCACTGTTAACCTCTGCTTGCGGAACTGGAAAAAAAACACAACAATCATGTAGGCCGCGTTATTTGGCTACTTCAGGAGCTTCAGAAAAACAAATTCTGATTGTTGATTCGGGTGTCACTGAATTTTCTACTCCAGAAAGCGTTGCTATTCATAATAATATGGTATATGTAGCCAATCTTGGAGGCCAGCCGAGAAAATCTAAGCGTGCAGGGTTTTTCACACGATTTGCCTTTGACGGCACGCAAGTAGAAAAGTTATTCGTAGGAAAATTAGATGATCCTAAAGGGTTTGCTTTTTTAAATGATGATGTTATGGTTGTATCAGATCATCCATCCGTAAAATTATTGAACGTAGCTACAGGAAAAGTAATAACCACTTTTAATATTGCAGATGCTAGTTTTCTTAATGATGTTGCTGTAATTAATAAGGAAACAATTGTATTGTCAGATACCGGAAGTGGAACATTATATCGCATAACACTCAGTCCCAATTTGGATTCTATTGTTCAAGTTATTCCTATTACAGGCTTAAATGCAACACTAAACGGTATCAACGGAATTACTTATGATGCCGAATCGAATAAACTTTTCTTAGTAGATTCCACATTTGGAGGTCAGCCTGCTAAAGGAAATATTTATGATTTTCAATTTACTACCGATGATTTTAGTGTGGGCACTTTATCTGCTCCCTGGCTCTCAGAACCATTAGGGGGAGGCAAATTAGATGGCATTGCTTATGTTAAAGGATATGTAATCGTTTCCGATTGGGATACGGGCTTCTATATATTCGATGCCAATACCAAACAACTTGTATCAAAAGGTACGGGTGTTAACTCTGCAGCAGATTTTAGTGTATACAAGGATAAAATTTGGTTCCCGGAATTTCTTAATAATAAAGTGTATTTTGTGCGTCTCCCACGTGAACTTCGTTCAAAATAAACTTATCATTTCAAAAGGCCTCAATATTTTATGAGGCCTTTTTCCTAACTTATTCTTTGTTATTGATCTCTAATTATATAGAATATATAATAGAAATTTCTTGCGAAATTATTTAAATTATATTATAATAGCAAGATTATAACTCTGTACAAGAGATTATATTTTCGCAAATTAGGAGGGCACTATGTCCATTCTTTCAACTTTATCTGGAAAAGAATTATATTGGTCGATATTATCCGGAGGTAAAAAACTTATTGAACACCAAGAAGAAATCAACAAAATTAACGTATTTCCTGTTCCCGATGCAGATACAGGATCAAATATGGCAGCAACAGTAACCTCTGTTATCTATCATGCAAAAGAAAATGGCACCATTAAAGAAGTAGCTAAAAGCATTGGAGATGCTGCATTAGATGGCGCTCGAGGCAATAGCGGCGTTATTTTTGCTCAATTTCTTTATGGAATAGGACAGGAAATGAACGATATGGCCCATATCACAACAAAACATTTTGCACAAATTGTCAAAAAAGCATCACAATATGTCTATGATGCTGTTCCAACCCCACAAGAAGGTACAATTTTAACCGTTATTAGGGAATGGGCTGATTATATTCATGAAAAATGCACTCATATTGATGATTTTACCGATCTTTTTAATAAAGCGGAAATTATTGCAAAACAAGCTCTCGAGAGCACTGCACAACAACTTGAAGCAATAAAATTAGCTAAAGTTGTAGATGCCGGAGCAAAAGGTTTTGTTTTGTTCCTAGAAGGCATGAAAGAAACACTAAGCCAACGAGCATTTTCGAGAGAAGATCATGATATGGAACATCTTCTAGCAATAGATACAGATCTTCCTATTGCAGAAGCCGAACAATTAACAGAAGAATCACTTCATAATCGATTTTGTACGGAAACTTGTATCATTGGCGAGAATATTGATAAAAATGCGGTCCTAGAAATTCTTAGCCAAGATAGTGATTCTATTGTTACTGCAGGATCTTCCTCTAAATTAAGACTTCATTTTCATACAAATAATCCAGCAGAAATGTTTGCAAAATTGCGACAGTTTGGAACTTTTTCTTTCCAAAAAATTGAAGATATGCGTCAGCAATACAATGTTGCCCACCACCGCAAACATTCCATTGCTCTTGTCATTGATTCAGGAGTAGCTCTTGATGCAGAATTTATAGAACGTAACCAAATTCATGTTGTTCCATGTACCATAGAGCTACCGGAAGGCGTATATCATGATAATCGATCCTTGGATCTTTATCAATACACTAAACGAGTACAAGAAACAGGAGAAAAAGGACGCTCTTCTCAACCTTCACCTAAAGCATTTGCAGATATATACAATTATTTATCTCACTATTATGATTCAATTATTGTATTATCGATGAGTCAAGGAGTGAGTGGAACTTATAATAGCGCCGTACAAGGGATTAAGCTGGCAAAATTGAAAAAGCAACTACCTATTGATATTATTGACAGCCGACATCTTTCAGCATCTGCTGGAGTAATTGCTTATTCGGTCTCAGAAGATATTAATAAAGGCCTAAGCCATGCTGAAGTATTAAAAAATGCTCAAAATTACATTCAAAATACCCAAGCATATATTAATTTCCGATCTATTGATCATCTTATAGAGAGTGGACGTTTAGGATCTATAGCTGGAAACTTTATTAAAGGTATTGGGTTACGCCCTATTATTGGAATAAAAGATGGAAAAGCCCATGTTACAGGAGCAGCATTCAGTTTTAGCAAAGCACTGCAAAAAAGTTTGAAAAATATAAAGACTCATGTCAAAAACAGAAAAGTAAAAGGATTTGTTATATCTCACACAGTGATTGATAATTTCTACCTAAATGAATATATTAAAGAGATTTCTAAAATTTTAGGATGCGAACCTTGGAGTGTAAACATAGCATCTCCTATTATGGCCCCTAATGTTGGATTTGGAGCAATAGCTGTTGGTGTTATCTATACTGATTAAGAAATCTCCCTTAGGGAGATTTCTTAATCACCCCTATCTAACCAAAATAATATGAAAAAAAAAATATTTTCTTTTTTTTATCTCTATTATAAATATATTATACTATTTTTTAGTTTAAATATTTCTCTATTAACAATATATGTTGGATATAAACATTTCACACAAAAAGAAGATTGGGATAAAATTCTACTAAACTATGGCACTAGAGAGATTACTTTTCAATTTGATCAGGATATTATAAACCCATCATCTTACGAACAAGCTATTGAAACTTGGCAAACAAAATTAGGATTAGACTTTGAACCTCCTCTATCAGGAAGTATTCGAACAATTAACAACAAAAGTTTTATCTATACATTACATACTCCTATACCTCCTAATAAATCAGTTAAAATCATAAGCTCAAACATCGCAGCCTCTATACATGACAAAAGCATAAATTTAAAAATAAATGGACACTCTGTTAATGAGCTTCCATATACATTGCCTGCTAAACAATTTCAAATTTTATATGCTCAAAGAATAAAAAAAGATCTTAAAAGCCCCTTAACTTTAAGCATTAATATGCCTATTGATTTAAAAAAACTTAAAAAATCACTAGTTATCTTGGATAATTCCCAAAAAATACCATATAGACTTCATTATCAAGAAACAACAAATTTTATCCCTGGAAATAATTCGATCTCCACAGATTTTCAAAAAATTGTTGTTACTATAAAACATCTGAAACCAAATACAAGATATACAATTATTCATTCTAATAATGGATTAGTTAGTTTTCAAGATGAATTCTCAACATATTCATTGCCAACATGGAAAGGAATTTCTAGCGATCCTTTTGAAATTTATCAAGATTTTACGATAGAAAAAGAGATTTGGTTACAAAGTTCTAATCCTTTGAAAGAAACACAAAACAAAAATTCGTTATTACAAATAGTGCCTTTGGTTCCAGAGGTTGACTATACAATCTCTAACAGCAATATTCTTATAACAGGCTCCTTTCAAGCCAATACATCTTATACGATTACATTTATTCCCAAAAATATCAAAGATATTTATAATCAAAAACTTACTGATATTTTTACTACCAATTTATTTATTAAACATGCAGATCCAGGTATCAAATATCCTTTAGGTATTATTCTACTCAACAAAAAAAATCCTATTATTCCTATTGAAACCATAAATATCAGTAATCTTACAGTAAAATTTCAAGTAATACGTTCTGATTATTATATTGCACGGACATTACAAAACAATGAAGTTGCAGTCCCCATACAAACTACAAATATTATACTTGATACTGTTCCAGATAAGATGCAAAAATTTAATTTTGACCTTAACACGATCACCAACAATCAATCAGGATTAATTCAAATTTCATTTCATAATGCAGAACTTAAAGAATCGCCTCCTGTGCTAAAAGTGATTTTATCCAGTTCTTTATTGACAGCTTACACATCATTTAATAATTTAGTATTTTACGCCCGTGATATTGAAACTCAAGCACCGCTTGCAGATATGACGATTATGATTTATGATAAGGAACGTGGATCTTATCAAGATCTAGGAAGAACTGGTTCTGATGGATTATTACGGGTTCCTAAGCCCAATCTTTCATTAGCATTGTTGGAAGAACCTTTATTTATCGGGATTTTAAACAATGATATTACTTTTGCAGGATATGGATCAACGTTCAAAGATTCGTTTACTCAACCCTATTATTACAGTGCTCAGGTTTTTGATGGAGATATTGCTTATCCTCTAACCATAAAAAATATGATATTTACAGATAAATCTTCTTATAACGCTGGAGAAAGTGTCAATATTCATGCAATAGCCAGAGATTATGATAATGGTATTCTTTCTACAAAAAGCTCTTTCTTTAAAAGCAACATCACTATCACCATATTAGACCCTGAAGACAAAGAATTAACAAATATTACAAAAAAATGGACAGAATTTGGCTCATTTAATGTTTCTTATCCCCTAGAAAACACAGCACCAATAGGAAATTATAGAGTAATCGCAAAAAGTAGAGCCAAACAGCCACCATTTTATTCTGAAACTTATTTTAAAGTTGATACTGCTGAACCTACTCCTATTGACCTTTCGATACAATTGAATACAAATATCTATTATTACGGTGATTTATTAAATTTTTCTATTACGACTTCTGATTTTCTTAATTCTCCTATTGATATGCCTATTTCTTATGAAGCATCTATGAATACTGCTCCTTATTTCAGTTCAATTTACCCTGATTATACATTTAACGAATATGATTTTCCATCAAAGACAGAAATATTAATCAAGCAGAAAAAAAACTCTAGAAATAACATTGTTTTTTCAAAAAAATTGAAGCAATTTCGTTCAAATAACGGATATTTAACAATAACTGTAATAGCTCATCCGACAAATATGCCAGCAATCACTAATACAACCAATGATATACCTATTTTATTACCATTACAACTTGGCTTGAAACCACAATATTATAATCTCCCTGTTTTGCAGACCAATACTTTCTATATGCTTGCTTTAAATACTGTCAACCAACAATTAGCTTCTAATATAAAAGCTAAATTTTATATCGAATATTATGCCTATAATGACGATAAACAGAATATACTACAAAAGATTTTTTTCTTCTTTAAGAGAAAAATCATATATAATAAAAAAATAAAACTGGGTAACGATAAAATTGAATTTATACCAACCAAACCTGGAAGATATGTTGCACATTTACAAGCTAAATATAAGAAAAATAATATTCATTCTTCCGTTAATTTTGAAGTATACAATCAAGAAGAAATCAATGATATTACATCAAAAAAATTGACAATGCATCTGGATAAACCAAAATATAATAGCGGAGAAAAAGCTATTCTTTCTGTTATTAATCCCTATTCTAAATCTCGATTATTACTTTTCTTAGAAAGAAAAAATACAATAGAAACAAGGAGTATTGAAAGTACCAATTCCCTTATTTCCACAGAAATTCCATTGACTATTGACGATGAACCTAATATCATTATATCTGCGCTGCTGATCTCTCTAGAACCAAAAAATGTGGATCCATTATATTCAGGACGTCTGAGTTTAGCAATAAATCCACGCCATCAAGAACTTCTCATCAATATAGGCACAGAAAAACCGAAATATACACCTGGAGAAAAAGTACGTTTAGAACTGGATGCTATAAATTATGCTAATATACGAGTTAATGGAGAAGCAGTTGTTATTGTACGAGACAGAAGTATTCCCAATTTTAATATTATTCCTAATCCCGTAGATATATTCTACAATCCTAAACCATTCAGTTGTAGTTTATGGGATAGTGGATTTCTTCAAAATAATCCTCAACCGATTATGCGGCCTTTACGCCTTGCAGATAATATGGCAAGCACTGCTGGCTATATCAGATCTGATATAAAATATACAGCATTCTACCAAGGAAATGTAAAATTGTATCACAATAAAAAAACAATAGTAGAATTCAACCTGCCCGATAATATTACAAGCTTTGATATTACTATATTAGGTTATGATCAAAATTCATTATTTGGCAAAACAAATATTATTATTTCTGTATCTCGCTCTATGACTAGTGATTTATTAGCTTCAAAATTTGTCCGTATTGGAGATCAGCCTATTTGGGGTACAATAGTTAAAAATAAGACAGCAGAAATTTTAGATACGGAAGTCAATCTTGAAAATCCTTATACTAATTATTCTACCAATCTTACTTTATTACCTCAATCGCAGCAATCTGTTTTAATTCAAACACTGATTAAATCAAATCAATCACAAACTTGGACTGTACAAGCCTCTAATAGTAAATACCAAGATGGATTTACTAAAGAGATTCCTATTATTATAGAAAATCCATGGGAAACTGCTTCATACTCTGGAATTATTAGTAATTCAAATAGTATTCATATTGCTTTAGACACTAATAATCTCCTAAAACAGCAACTTGCTATACAAATTTCACCTTCACCTCTGCTGACTATAAAGCCACTAATTACAAAAATAATCACCAATAAAAGTCTATATTTGTCTGATATTATTCAACGAATTTTTTTAATCAGTTCAAATGAACAACTTCTCAACTCACTGGGATTAACTGACTTATTGCCTACAGAACTCAGAAATATTGTAAATAATGATATTAAAAATCTTAATAATTATATTGTAAGTAATAAAATAAATATGATTCCTGTATCTATGTTTTTACCTGTTCCCGAATACACTATATTAAGAACTTATCATACGTTGCTTCATGCTCAAAAATCGGGCTATAATATCGATCCTCATCTTCTGGAACATTTCAAAATAGCTGCAGACCAATATGCACAAAAAAAATTCAGTCCTAATTTATCTCCTTATTTACAAACAGTATATCAATTATACGCATGGAAGCTACAAACTTTAGACAAATCTCTTTCAAAAGATAATTTTTCTTTATTAGTTAATAATATCAGAATAGATAATGCCCAAATTCATGCATTGATTCTGGATATTATGAATATTTTAGGATTTCCTTCAGAACAAATAAAAGAACAAATAGAAAAAATAAATAATGAAAAAATAGAATCAGTTTCTTCAATTATTTTTAGCACTAATAGTTTTGAAAATAATAATATTGCTAACACGATGATTAATCAAACTTCATCTCAGTACAATGCATTAAAAATTATCAACGGCATAGACACAAATAAGATAAACAGCATTAATAGTTATTTACTATATGCCCATAGATTTGGGAATTATAAGCAGGAATCTTCAAATTATAAAGTTTCTCTCAATAAAAAGCCGATTATTTTTCAAAAAAACTCTGCTATTATTCAGCTAGATAATAAAAATAGTACTGTTTGTTTAGATTTTGAAAACAGTGGTATTCCCTATTTTTACTCTATTAACTATCAACGTATTCCCTTAAAAAGTAAAAATTTCGTGAACCAAGGATTTAACATAGAAAAAACAATCTATGATGACAATAAAAAAGTAACAAATAACATTTTAAAAATAGGTAAAACTTATACTATTATTATCGATGTCATACCTAATATTGTCAAAGATCAGTATATTTATATTATTGATCCTTTATATGCTACCTTGCACGCAACATCCAGTCAAAATCAATCGGCTTCTTTATATTCTACCAGCATCCAAAATACTGCTGTTCACCTATCTGCGCGCATCCGGAATCAAAATAAAATTCAATTAAAATATTTAGTAACTCCAACAATTGCAGGAACTTGGGTAGCTCCTGCAATCCAAGTCTTTGATAAAGAAAATCCTGAAATGTTTAGTTATAAGAGTCAACCTCCTATTTCTATTGAATAGGAATTTTTAAGAATATTTTAATCTAAACAAATATTTCAGCGAAGTCATCAAAGTTTTAACATTGAAACTTGATTGTAAAGATAAAGATTCTGCCAATTAACGGACTATTTCACTTGTTTTAATATTAATAAATTCTTGTTCTTGCTCTTGTTCAATAGCATTTTCTGACACGATATACTCAGGATTGATCTTAAAATAACGGATAAAAGTTACAATAGTTTCCATTTGTTTTTTATTTAATTCGATACGAATATTAACATCTTCCATAATTCGAAGAAGATTATCAATGCTACTTTTATGGGAATCTAAGCTGCTTTTTGTATCAGTAAAGTTTTCACGTAACATAGAAATTGTTGTACTATATTCATGTAAACCATGTTTTTGCTCTTCCATAGATAATTTAATTTCTTGTGCTAGTGTTACCAATCCTTCTATTGTTCCAATCATCTCATGAGTAGCTGTATTTTGTTCCTGCATCATATTATTCAATTGGCTAATACGGTCTTCTACATTGTTTGCATATTCATTAATTTGCAAAAGATCCTCACCTGCAGTATGGGCCTGACTGACCGAATTTTCAATTTTTTCAACCATTGTATCGACAACAGTACGAATTTCTTTTGCATTTTTATTTGTGGTTTCTGATAAACGACGAATTTCCTCCGCCACAATTGCAAATCCGCGTCCTGCTTCGCCGGCATGAGCTGCTTCAATAGAAGCATTCATTGCTAAAAGATTTGTTTGTTTCGCAATATCTGTAATAAGTTTAAGTAGTTTAATAATCTGTGTTGAATATTCTGCAACATCGCGAATAGATACTACCGAAGCTTCCACTGCTTCATTACCTTTATTTGCGGCTTCCGTTAATTTAACAGCAAGATTTGATGTATCTGTTGCAATACCAGCAATCCCTTCAACCTGACGTCCCATCTCTTCCAAAGTCGCTGCCGATTGAGTCATTGCAGCCGACTGCCTACTAATATTAATAAAAATCATATCCAAAGTGCGTTCCATTTCTTCTAATGCAGCTGCAGCTTCGCTTATACTACCAATTTGATGATGAATCTGCCGGAAAATACGTTCTGTTGAATCCTGAATAACTTGAATTTCTAATTGTCCTCCTTCAGATTCATCATTCATTTTATTAGTTTGATAAAGCATTTTACGTAATGACATATAAGTAAGAGAAATAGAATTTTCTATTCGGCTCAGAAATAAATTCAGATTATCAATAATAATACGAGTTTCATCATTTGCATAGAAACGAGGACGTATTGAAACATCCAATTGATCTTCTTGTCCAATCAGCATATGTGTAGTATTACTGATCATTCCAATACGAGCTGCAATAATCTGTAAAAAAATAAATGCTAAAATTAAAGTTCCTACTAAAATGGTAATTAATAGGCTGCGATTTACTACCATACTTTGAATACCAGCTCCTGTTAAGGATGTCAAAGCATTATAAGTAGATATTTTAGGATATTGTTGTGATTGAATAACCAATCGTTCTAATTGATATGAATCATTTATTCTACCAGCTTGCTGTACCATTAAGAATAATTCATTAATATCAGAAACTCCGGAAAGATAAGGTTCTTCAGAACTTTGTGTCGCAAACTTATAGACAGATCCTTCTTTATCTAATAATAGTTGTGATTTGATATGTAATTTCTTCGTATCCTCTTCTGTACTGCCTTTTACTGAGTACCAATAATAATCAGAAATTAACAATTTTAATTCATCAATATAAGCTAACTGGGAAATAGCCCGAGTTGTCTTAGTCTCAAGATGAGAAATAAACAAAAAAACTGAAGATATCGCCACAGCCACTACCGCCATGATAATAAATACTCTAAATCTTATACTGTAAAATATTGCACGTATTATTTTTCTTAAGGAAAACGCCATTTTGAATCCCTCTGTTTAATTAACAAATATGACTTTTACTGGAATAATAGTCTCTTATTTTATCGGCAGCAGAATAAATAAAATGAAATTTTTTCTATATTTTATTGCATAGCTGTTGAAATAATATTATAATTTTATTTATATAAATAATCAAGCTAATTTAAGGAATCATTAAATGAATAAATTTATCCTGCATTCGGAATTTGATCCTGCGGGTGATCAGCCAAAAGCAATTAAAGCACTTTCAGAAAATTATAAAATAGGTATGAAGGAACAAACTTTATTAGGAGTCACAGGCAGTGGAAAAACATTTACCATGGCTGGAGTGATTCAAAATCTCCAAGTACCAACATTAATTTTATGTCCTAATAAAACCCTCGCAGCACAACTCTTTCGCGAATTCAAAGAATTCTTTCCGGAAAATGCTGTCGAATATTTTGTCTCTAACTTTAATTATTATCAGCCAGAAGCTTACGTACCTCAAAAAAACCTATATATAGAAAAAGAATCCCGCATCAATGACGAGCTCGAACGAATGCGTATGTCTACTGTAGCATCTCTTCTGGAACGCAAAGATGTTATTGTCGTGTCTTCTGTTTCCTGTATTTACGGGCTCGGCAACCCAACCGATTATAAAGAACTACTTCTTTTGCTTACGGTAGGAATGAAAATAGATCTGGCAAAAGTTACCAAACATCTCATACGTATTCTCTATGAAGAACGCGATTTCACGTTGGAAAGAGCCAGCTTTCGAATACAAGATGGATTTTTAGATATTCATTCGGCTTACTCGAAAGATCTTCTCAGAATTGAAATTAAAAACGATACTATTATTTCCATCAACAATATGCAGTTTGCCACGGGCTCTGTTTTGGAAGAAATGGACCGCGTAATCATTTATCCGGCAAAACTTTTTGCTACTACAGACAACAAAATCGAGACAGCTATTGATAATATCGAACTAGAATTGAAAGACAGAATGCAGGAATTAGAAGCGTCTGGACATCATGAAGAAGCACAACGCTTGGAGTCACGGGTCAAATACGATATCGAAATGATGCTTACTGCTGGTTATTGTAATGGCATTGAAAACTACTCACGGCATCTGACATTTCGAAAACCCGGAGAACGTCCCTTTACTTTACTGGATTATTTTCCTAAGGATAACTTTCTTACTATTTTAGATGAATCTCATTTGGCAGTTCCGCAAATTGGGGCAATGTACAATGGAAACCATAACAGAAGAAGCACACTTATTGAATTTGGATTTCGGCTTCCGTCTGCGATAGATCATAGACCTCTGAAATCTGAAGAATTTTTCGATATCTGCGACAAAATATTGTATGTTTCGGCAACTCCAGCTGATTTTGAAATCAGTCGCTCAGAGGCCATTATCGAACAAATCATCAGACCAACCGGACTTTTAGATCCTCTTATTGAGATTAGACAAACAGAAGGTCAAATAAAAGATATTATCAGAGAAGCAAAAGCGCGCAAAAAACGAAACGAACGAGTTATTGTGAATACCCTCACAAAAAAAACTGCTGAAAATCTCACGGAACATCTAATTGAAGCTGGATTATTAGTATCATATATCCACAGCGATGTTGACACTATTACACGTACCGAAATTTTAAGAGATCTTAGATTAGGAAAATATGATGTTATTGTAGGAATTAATCTTCTTAGAGAGGGTATTGATCTTCCAGAAGTATCTTTAGTATGCATTTTAGACGCAGACAAAATTGGGTTTCTGCGCTCTACACGTTCTTTGATTCAAATTATAGGGCGCAGCGCCCGGAACGATTCCGGATTGGTCTTGATGTATGCCGACAAGATAAGTGATGCTATGAAAGAAGCTATACGTGAAACTTCTAGGAGACGCACCATTCAAGAAGAGCATAATGCGCGTTACAATATCACTCCAAAAACGATCCGTAAAGACATAAAAGAAATTTTAGAAAGAAAATCTGAAGCTGTTGACTCCAAAAAAGCAATAAAAAGCCAAATCAAACATATTCTAAAAAGCAACAAAGAAACTACCGAAAAAATAGCCAAATTAGAAGAAATAATGTTTGAGTTTTCTGAAAAATTACTCTTTGCTGAGGCAGCAATGTTTCGTGATGAAATTCTAAAACTTCAAAAAAAAAATCGACTAAAATATTATAATTTTCTGTTAAAATTAAGAACAAAAAATGAAATTCATTAAACATAAAATTTCCAGTGCAGAAAATATAGAAAATAAGAGTTGTTATTGTTATATTTTCCTAAAACCATACAGCTTTGAGTTTTTGTGATATTTTTAAAACAACCAATCAAGTAACGAATTATTAGAGTTGTTTGAGTGTTTAGTCTGATGACATAGCTCAACTAATTTTTAATTCTTTCTTAATAGTTATTAAATCTAGATATTTTATTCGCTAACTTATCAATTGACCGGATCATCAAATGACATAAATTAATACGTGATTTCCAAGACCCTGATCCTCCTTTTGCTATACCATACTGTCTTGGAAGATAAGGTACATCAACCGTCATAATTTGTCCTTTACAAAATGCACAATATAACAAATATAAATCTAAAGTAAAATCATAAGGGAGATCATCACGAATTTCCAAATAAAACTGCTTTGAAAACACTTTAGGTTGAGCACTGATATCTGATAAAGAAGTCTTTAATTTAAAATTCACATACCATTGCATCCCCAAGGTAAAAAATCTTTCCACCCAAGGCCGATTACAACGTTTTCCCTTAACAAGAATATAAGGATTATTATGCTGCCGGTAAAGATCATAAGCTCTTAAGATCATATGTGGATCTGTTTGCATATCCGCATGAGTGATCGCTAAAACACTTCCAGAAGCAGCATCCAACCCCTGTAAAATACCATATCCATAACCCTTATTTTGTGGTACGCAGACAGTGCGAATAGGCAGCTCAGCGAGTAATTCTTGCATAACTTCAACCGTATTATCAGTAGACCCATTATCTACTAAAATAACTTCTATAGAATAAGGTGCTTTTTCTACCATTTGCATTAACTTGGAAACAAGATCCGGTAAATTTTCTTCTTCGTTGTAACAAGGAATAATAATAGATAATTTACAATGACTTTTCATAAATCTTTCCTCAATCGTTATTTGCCCATTGGTGCACTTGAAAAACCCATGCTTTAGTAAGGCGTGCCGCTTCAAGACCAATATCACTGTCTTCAAAAATTACCGTTTCATGAGGTTCTGTATGAAAATATTCCATTGTACGTAAAAATATTTCCGGATGAGGTTTTTTATTTTGAATATCATCCCCTGTCAAAACCAAATCAAAAACATTTTCTAAGCCCATAATAGGCAGTATATTATCTACTGCAACACGGGCTGCTCCTGTTGAGAGGGCTATTTTTAGTGTTTCCTTTTGTTGGACAATGAGTGATTTCAAATAAGGATGCACCGATAACTGATCAAGATTTCGAGCATAAACTTCCTGTTTTCTTGCATGTACTTTTTTTATTGCTTCCTGAGATTCACCCGGCATCAATTGAGGCAAAAATTGAGTATAATGCTGTCCATTAAAACAGTGGATATCAAAAAATTCGCGCGTTAATTCCACCCCTACTTCCTCCAATGCAGTAGCATAAGCAGAATAATTTGCATCCGCGCTATCTACAAGCGTACCATCCATATCGAAAATTAATAATTTAATATTCATTATTTCCTCCCAAATCATTCCATTCTTTCAATGCTAATCCTGATAATGCCAGCATCAAAATCGCGCGAGGCTGTTTCAAACTGACCATATATCTAAGCGTCCGAAGATGACACACTGCTTCATAAAAAAACACAGCTTTTAATCCTTCTATTCCATATTTTTCAAGGATATACCGTTTAAGAAATAAAAATAAATCATAATACTTAATCGTTCCATACTGCGCATATGTAATGCTGTTTTGAGACACATTCCACGTAGGAGTAAGCTTGACATGCTCGTAATGAGCATGCAACGACTGAAATAATTTTGCATATTCTGCAAAAATATCAATAAATGCTGGAGACGGATCAATTAAAATATAATTTTTATCCAAATCTACTAATATATTTTCTATCGTTAAATCACCATGAATCCATTGCTGCGGGAATTGAGAAAGATTTTCCAATGCATAATTTTCAAGTTGGTCAGCAAAATAAAGAATATTAGGAACTTTAATACCATTAGCATATAAAAAATGGCTGTCTTTAAATTGCTGTATTATAGGATCTTGATCCACAATAGTAATATTTTTCCACAAGTATAAATCCAAATATTTTTTAACAACCTCCTGTTTACCATGGTGTGCTATGGAACTATAATGCTGATTTAAATTTTCCAGAATGTTTTTGAGCACTTCGCATGATTCAACATTTGACAATTGATGGATTGTCGTAAAAAATTTCTGTCCCTCTGCAAAATATTCCATATCATAAGAAAAAAGAGTGTCTGATTCGTTTTTTTGCAAAATAGCTGGTAATGGAAGTTTTTTATTTGCTTGAAGCCATTCAAATTGCATTTTTAGTTTTTCTGCATAAACCCCTAATGCGATCTTTCGGATAAATTTCTTACCCTTATCAATCATTAAATAAGTTTTCGCTCCCGAAGCCGCACTTAAATCTTTCACCCGACAGGCATTATATGTCATCCTATAGTACATCTCATCATTTTGTGAAAAATTATTTTTCATGAAATCAACAACAAATTTTAAAGAATCGTCAAAAGACATAAAAGGAATAATGTTTAATATGACTTCTGTAGATTTATTTTTTTCTGATTTCATCCCTATAATAATTGCAAATAATGCAGGTATCAGTAAATAAAAAAAATACATATTGCTATAAGAATGAAAAATCTTTCGTGCTGTCCATATGCCAGCAGAATTCAACGTAGTAAATTGATAGCTTATTAATTCTATTGTGCTGATATCTGTAAATATTTCGCTTAAAATCATTAAAGACCATACATAGAATAGCCATATTAATATAGTTATCAATAAAAAAACACTCATAACATGAGGGTTATATAAAATTTTTTTTCTTAGCTGACATATAGCCCAATAAACAGAAAACAAAAAATTTTTTATACAATCGTTAAATACTGAACCAATATAAAAATAAAGATTTCGTAATATTTTATAAGGACATAAAATAAAAATAAAAATTCCAATAATTGTTAAACACAAATTAATAGGACTTTTAATATGAAAGAAAAACAAAATTATCAAAATAATCACCAGATCAAATATTCTCTCAATAATTGCCAATGCCAAACTCAAACTCCATGGAGTTTGAGTTTTTCTTGAAAAAATAAATGTACGGGTAATATCAGAAATACGAAACGGAAAAAAAAAATCAACAAAATAACCTACCCCTAAAGAAAACCAATAGGCTTTCATAGGATTTTTGATATATGAATTAATAATAAAAACTGTTCTTAACATCTTCAAAATATGACTCAAAAGTAACAAAAAGACTGCTTTCAAAAAAAATGTCATCATATAGGCCTAAAAAATGAAAATAGTTCACTATTTTTCACAGAGAAATATTCTTCCGGTGTGCCAAATGAAATATTAAAATCAACACTATAATTTTTAATGATTTTATTATCAAAAATCGAAGTGTTATAAACTCCACTCATAAAAAATTCAGAATAAGGACAATCTATAAGATATTCGCCAGTCGCCTGATCAAACAATTCCACATTTCTAAAACCATAAACACCTGCAATAGCTTCAAAGCCAACTACTTTTTTTTCTACTGTACCAATAATTTTTCCGCTATCATCTTTTAAACAATAACTGTAATTAGGATTATTAGATGCAAAAGTCAATAAAAATCCATCAATACAAGAAAATTCAGCTTGAGCTAAACGTAATTCTTCGCTATAAAACATATGATCACAATCATTAAACACAACAGGAAAATCATTATCAATTAAAGGAATCGCCTCACGCGCCGTTAATACGGCTCCGTTTGGGGTTTCTTTGAGCAATTTAATTTTTGCTCGGGGAAAATATTTAAAAATATTATCGATGAGTATATTTTTTTCATTATGGTTTTCTAGACCAATAAAAATAAGATTGTTATAGTCATAAAAACGCACCAAACTTTCTGCAGCATAATACAAAAAAGGCAAATTTTTTATTAATATTAATGGCTTAGGAATCATAATACCATGCTGAAAAAAGCGTGAACCTAAGCCTGCCATAGGAATAACAATATTAATCATCATTGTATTCCTATATAAAATAATAAAAATTTAGAAGAGAGAGAGAGAGAGAGAGAGAGAGAGAGAGAGAGAGAGCCGCATAAATAACTCCTTCTTTTTCTTAATGAATTCATCATATAGTAAAATAGATTCCTTATTTCATTAATCAGACAAATAATATTCAATTGTAACTACAATACGAATTATTTTCAAATGGGGATTATTCTGATCTCTATCTGAAATAATAAACTGTCCTTGATTAGCTTTTTTTATTTTACCTAGTTTACTTTTTGAATCTTGCGCAAATTTTAGAGCAGCTTCCCGTGCATTTGCTGTAGCTTCTTGAATCATTTCAGGCTTAATATCATTTAATGCTGTAAAAAGATACTCCGTAGGATATTCATATCCCGAAGGCAATATGGCTATCCCTTCTTTTCCAAGTTCCGATAATTTAGGCATAATCTCCTGAACTAATGGCACATTAGTTGAATATACGATAACAGCTTGAGATCCAGCATAACGATCGCCAGAAAAACTTCCCAATCTATCCTCCAACGTACGATCTACAACAGTAGGCATTGAAAAAGAAATTTCCGAACTAGCAATTCCTTTTTCTGTTAAAAAGCCGTTAATTTTTTTTATAGAACGGTCTAATTTACTATAAGTTAAAGAAATATCTGCACTGGACTCTATTATTCCTATGGTCCACATCACCACGTTTGCATTATACTCACGTTCGGCCAAACCTTTGACTTGTACTGTTCTTTCGTAAGCGCGATATTTTAGAACAGCATTTCGAAGAATCAAACCCACCGATACCAATCCTACAACAAAACTGGCACTTAATATGAAAATACCTTTTTGAGTATTCACAAATGTTCCTCCATTTTAGAACTTTAAATATTGAGCATTCTTAGGCAACAAATTAGCACCTATGCTCAAACGATTGAATGGCCAATATCTGAATAATATTCTCCCATAAATATTCTGCTTGGGGACAAATCCAAAATAACGGCTATCTTCACTGAAATCTCTATTATCACCCATCATAAAATAATAATCATTCTGAGGCATCCACTCTTCAACCAGTCGACCATCAAGATATATTTGCTTATCACGTATATTAACATTTTGAGAACCAGATTCACGAGCAACTAGATAACTCCAAAGATATAATTCGTAAAGATTAAGATTGGACATTTGTACAGGAATATTTTTTTGAGGAATACGGATATCCGGAAATCCTTCCAGGAGCAACGCACGAAGCGCATAAATAAAACCTTCATCTTCAAAAGCCAAAATAGAATTCGATGCTAATGACGATCTATCCATACTATGTTGAATGACTCTTTCTTTACCATTATCGTGTTCTACAAATAAATCATATATATGATCACCTCGCCGACGCCCACCACTATAAACACTTTGAGTAGAAACTGAAATAAAATCTTCATTTAACAATATAGAATTTCTATAAAGCTGAAAATTAGTCATCCCTAACACATCACCCGGCCCTGCAACGAGACGTTTTACTAATATTTTAGGATTTGAAAACGTATTATCTTTATTGATAATAGAAAGTGTTAAAAAAGTTATTAATTCATCTGCTAAAGATGGACTTTTCCATGAAGGGGATACAAATACTACCATATCATTAATTTTCGGAGAAGAAAATGACGGTATTTTTTTCTTAAGTACTGGAATATAAGCACCTAATGATACTTTTTCTACCATTAGCGTATCACCAACTAATAGACTAGGTACCATAGATTGGGATGGAATTTGAGAAGCCTCTATAATAAATGTTCTAATAAACAAAGCAAGTACATAAGTAGAGAAAAACAATTTAATATTTTCTATCAATGATTCTTTGCGTGTCTTTTTCTGTTTCATTAATAATTTTCCTTTTTTTTGAACAATACATTAGTATAAGCTTGTATACTGAACGGTTGTGTATTTTCTGTTGTTTTTCCGCGAATAGAAATATTTCCAGCATCCATACTTAACAAGTCTGCTATATGATGAGCAATTTGCAAAGTATAAGGTGCTATTTTTGGAAAATCACAAATTACTATTATATCTACATTTATCACATTATACTTCTCCATTTGACTACTCGCATATAATATAAAATCCTGACTAGAACGACCATAATTTAGAGGATCCGTATTAGGAAATTTTTGTCCTATATCGGTCGAACATAAACTTAAAAAAGCATCTGTAAGAGCATGAAGCACAACATCACCATCAGAATGTGCATCTTTTATAACAAAATCACATGGAATTTCTATGCCACCGCATATAATAGAACTATTTTTTTGAGGTGCCATGCGATGCAAATCATAACCTAATGCAACACGGTACATTACTCATCAGCCTCAGTAAATACAATACGACCTGCAGATGTTTGAAGCATACTGGTAACTTTTACCCTCATGCGCCTTCCTACAAGATGAGCCCCCTGAGCAACAACAACCATTGTCCCATCGGGTAGATAACCAATACCTTGACCTTGTTCTTTACCTTCTCGTAATATATCGAGATCAAATTCTTCACCAGGCAAAAGCACTGGTTTTAGCGCATTTGCTAGATCATTAATATTTAAAACCAAAACACCCTCTAAGCGGGCAATTTTATTAAGATTATAGTCATTAGTAAGGATAGCATATTTTTTTTCCTTAGCGAGAACAATAAGTTTGGAATCAACCCCTTTGATGTCATTATAATCTTTTGAAACAACTTTCAGAACAATATTAGGTTTTTCCTGTAAAACATTAAGAATATCCAATCCCCGACGTGCTCTACTTCTTTTAATGCTGTCTTGAGAATCTGCTAATGCCTGAATTTCATTTAGAACAAATTTTGGAACAATTAATGTACCAGAAACAAATTGGGTATCAACAATATCATTGATTCGGCCATCGATGATTACACTGGTATCCAATAATTTATAATCAAATGCAGAATGTGTTTCCGAACTTTCACTATAAGGTGCTTGGAAAACGGCACCTGGTTTTTGCAGAGACATCAACGGCATATAAAAACCTAAATAAGCAAAGCTTCCTGTAAAATAAGGTTCTAAATTAATTATTTGATCTAAAGGATACAAACTTAATATAAATTCCCATACAAAACGTCCAGTAATAACTCCAGCAATAAATCCTATTTGAGAAAAAAGAAATACTCCTCTTCGAGAATAAAAAATATTTTCCATAAGAAGAGTCGAAATAATTGTAATAAGTGTTGCAATAATAATCCAAGGATTACGCCCACTAAACAAATAATGTACAGTACCTGCTAAAATGAAAATGAAAATAGCAATTTTATGTTTATCCCATATATCTTTCACAGGAATATGCTCCTTTTTTTTATATTATAGCATATACCCCCGAAAATTTCAAATCATTTTTCGTTTCCCCCTGGAACACGCTTGCTGTTTATTGTTAGTTCTGTTAAAAATTTAATGATATTCTGATCAGGTAGATATTCCAAACGCCAGCGCCAATTGTTACACAACGTAGACGGACGATTAATACGAGCATGATTATCTAACCCTAAAATATCCTGCATCGGAGCAATTGCAAGATCTGCATTTGATTTCCAAGCAGCTTCTACAAAAACCCGAGCAAACGACTCAGGAGTAGAATTTTTCAAATTAAAATAACGAGCCGCACATTCAACATCCCTTGGATCTCCGTCCTTAAACCAGCCCGCAACAGTTTCATTATCATGAGTTCCCGTGTAGACTACACAATTTTTTGGAAAGTAGTGGGGACGGTAAAGACTGTTTGCTTCGATATGGTTGAACGCAAATAATAATATTTTCATTCCAGGAAAACCTGTTTGTTTTATCAAATCCCTAACTTCATCTGTGATTACACCCAAGTCTTCTGCAATAGCGCTGATCGAACCCAATGCATGATGAACCGTATCAAACAAATAACTACCAGGAGCTTTAATCCACTGTCCATTTTCAGCAGTTGTATCGCCGTAAGGTACTGCCCAGTAGGCTTCAAAACCACGAAAATGATCCAAACGTAGCATATCAAACAAACGCAACGAATCCTTAATTCTGTCCACCCACCAAGAAAAATGATCACGCTGCATTTCATTCCAATTGTAAAGCGGATTCCCCCACAACTGCCCTGTATCACTAAAAGCATCCGGAGGAACTCCTGCAACTACAGTAGGTTTGCCGGTGCTGTCCAATTGAAAATATTCAGGATAAGCCCAAACATCCACTGAATCCTCCGAAACAAAAATAGGCATATCGCCAACAATTTTTATTCCATTGCTATGAGCATATTTTTTCAAACTATGCCACTGCTTGAAAAAAAAATACTGTATAAACATATAAAAATCACGATCCTTACGTATGACTTGAAGAACTTCTTGACGAATACCATACTTTTTGAATTGGGATTCAGGCCAGCTGCTGCGTGACACATGATTGAAATGATTTTTCAATGCCATAAAAAGCGAAAAATCCTGCAACCATTGATTTTTTTCTGAAAAGTTACGAATGTCAGCTTTTAATTCTTCAAATCCGTTATTAAAAGCCTTTCGAAGCAGAGCATATTTTCGGTGCCAAAGCTCTTCATAATTAACAAATCTAGACCAGGGAATACCATAAACATCATTTTTGTTGAGATATCCCATCTCGATCATTTCTTCGAGATCTATAAAATAAGGATTTCCTGCATAAGAAGAAAAACTCTGATAAGGAGAATCCCCATAAGAGGTAACTCCTATAGGTAACACTTGCCAATATTTTTGTTTTGATTCGGCTAAAAAATCGATAAATTCAAATGCTTCTTTTCCTAACACTCCAATACCTTGGCTGCCCGGCAGAGAAAAAATAGGCAATAATACTCCAGATGCTCTATTATTTAACATTATCATTCTCCATTGTTTTTATAACTAAGTTAATATCGACTACTTTTCCTAACAAATTAAAAAGAAAAATATTGACATTTTTTTTCTTCTGTTTTATAATTAAAAAACAATGCAGGAATGCCCGAGTGGCCAAAGGGAGCAGACTGTAAATCTGCCGGCGTTTGCCTACGGTGGTTCGAATCCATCTTCCTGCAATCCAAAGTCCATTAGTAAATCTAGTGGACTTTTTATCTACATACTGCGCTATGTCTGATTTCTTTGACAGCATTCATCAATGTCATGCAAAGTTTGATTTGAGTGTTATGAGAAGTTTAAAATGGCACTTTAAAACAGAACCCTTTTCTAGGTAGCAGGCTTACTCATCTGCTCCAGGAAAGAAAAGTCCCTCCCTGGAGCATGGGGGGCGTAATTGGTAATGACAAGCTCGGGAGCGTCGGGTTGTTTTTGGAGTTGGCGCGGCTGGAATATTTGGTGGAAATCTTTGTAAAGATCGCAGATGACGGAGTGATCTCCATTGGAATTTTTGAGCAGCTAGGAAAGCAGAACATGCTGTTCGACAACAACATTAATTCAAGTGTAGACGTTTTCGGCGCAGAAGTACAGA
>NZ_FOKY01000008.1 GCF_900112165.1 Brevinema andersonii | reverse complement strand
TATTCCGACCTCTCACAAGAATTCAAAATCAAAGAACGTTGGATCCGAGCCATCATCACTATCATCCTAAAGCAAAGAAATACAAACACTTAGGAAAAATGTCGCCGGTTAAGCCTCAAAATCAATCATTTTTTTAAATGTCGCAGGGTCGGGAATTAAACTGGAATTAAGAAACGCCCCATCCTTAAGTTTAATAAGGTTATGGGGCGTTCAGGCAAGATACAGCTTCTTCAAGTCTTAGATGTCCGAGGTTTTTCCTCTTAAATTACCTCTTAAGCTCGTCAGCGTCTAGCTTCATTCAGGTCTCAAATCATTCTTATAATAGTCTCAAATCAAACTTCTCTTAACATCTTAAACCAAGACCTTAGATTCTTCCGTCAGATAATAAACCATAAATTCGAATTTCCAAAAAATAATATTCATACAAATTCTATAGAATCCTTCTGGGCAATATTGAAAAGGGGTATTTCCAGCATTTATCATCATATTTCCCTGAAATACCCTTAAAGATATATCATCGACGAATTCGCCTTACGTTATAATCATCAGGATGAGGGCGCTTTTGAGATTTTACTCAGTCGATGTTTTTGAGCATAATTTTCATAAAAACATAGTTCACTAATGCGCCTAATAAAAATAATCCAACTCTATCTAATATTGATACAGTTAATGCAAAACTTTTTGATATAGGAAAATTCCCTACCATTGTATTTCAATATTTAATAAACTTACAGGATAAATTACAAAAATATACATATCGATACTAATCTATAAAGTTATAGGATTGGTTATTGGTTGTACAAAACAAAATAAATTTCTAAAAATACCGTGTCTTCTTTCTGATAACTCTTTCTCGCGGCGTTTCAGTTCATCATCCTATTTCTTGAAAACCAGCTTTCTTTTTCTTATTCTCCATTAATTATCCATAAACTCATTAAATTCCTGTTTTACATCATTAATCTCTGTCGCAGCCTTACTTTTGAATTTTTCTCTTGTTTTAGCCAAGCTCCGCTTTCTCTATGAGACCGATCGTATAAAGTTGATACCTTAAATTTTCCGAAAACTTCTACAACACGTTCAATGGTATCATTAATTATTTCATCTTGAACATCATTATAATCTTTGAAATCTATTGAAATATCTAGATTTCCTTGATTATGCTCTTTATAAGTTGAAAGGGATAAAGGCCCGTAATTATCGCATACAGGCTTTTCATCAAATAATCCTTCCTCATGCTCTACCAAGTAAATACCATAAACCATATAAAGAAGTTTTTGAAGCTTTTGTAATATTAATCTAATAATCTTGTTTTTTGTTTCTTTAATGATAGCTTTTGCTATTTGTGTTGCTGATTATGCTGTACCCATAATATTTCTCCTATTATAACCCTCTTGTGTTATAATAAAGTTATTCTAAATTTTAATAAACTATTCAAATTTTGTCAGCAATAATCATATCATGGGAATTATCATCCTTCTTAAAGGATTACTTAATTTATAGATATTTTTTCACTAAAACAGATATAAAACACCTCTTGACAATATTCAAAATTCGATATAGAATATTATCGAACAACCTTTACTTGAAACTTTACTCCATGTATCTCTATTTCAGACGTACCATATCTTCACGGGATCGAATGCTATCAGCTTGCCTACAGCAATTTGTACGTTCAGAAGTGAAGAGATGGAGTATTTCATAACTCATAAAGGTTGTTCAAACGTACAAATCTGTGGGCTTTTTTGTATTTTAAAAACTCATTGTGTGTTTGAATTTTTTCTTAGGGACTGGTTATGAATAATAGACTTCCTTAATTATTAGTACCGTTGGAATTGGGACATTAAAATTAGGAGAAAAAACCAATGAAATTCAAAATGTTAATTATTGCAGAAGGAAAGCCCTCGGATACCAATTCTGTAATCAATCCCGACGGTTACTTTTATCAGGAAGTTAAACATAACATTTATAATATGTATTCTGTTTATCACAGAAACAAATGCAATATACACAAAACCTGCAGGCTCTTATCTACATTATTACGGAGTAATTTTAACAGCGGATAATAAATTAATGAAAGCTGAATATAAAACAAATCCTACTGCCCAGGAAGTAAGCAACGCGCAAAACACTTCTACATTCGATCAATTGTATGCGAGTTATCGTACTATCTCTAATATTGATTGGTCTAAAAACTCACAGTATCTTTCTTGCTCTCTACCTAAATCCAATCCTTAATCACAATAATCCCTTCATCCAAAATAAGATGAGAGGTTTATTTTTCCATTCCATTAGTTTTATTAGTCAATAGCGTTATATTTCCAATATAATAAAAATTGATTAAATAATATGTCTTGACAAAAAATTATTTCTATTTTAGAATATATTTGCTTACCCTTTAGACTAGATTACTGCACTACATATATTTCAAACATATACCATATATCCTGAAAAAGGATTTAATTACAACGCTCATAGCGGTTTGTATGTCCTATCGGATATATGGTTAATCATAGCTCTAAAGGGCAAGCAGCATGCAACCCTATGAGCTTTTTTATTTTAAACTCTTTCTATAAATAGGGTATATGCTATTAATTGAATATATTTTATTTATCAAAAAGAAATAAAAATGAAAAATTAGCATTCGCTTTTTATCATTTATGTTTCCTCTTATAGGTAAAAATAAACTTAATACTTGAATTTTTATGTTGATTAATTTTCTCTGTAGTTTGTTCGAAATGATATTGGCATAATTACATATATAATTTATTTTTAGTTAACAATACTCGAAATATATAAGATAAGGAGATCGAATTAATTGCAGAATAAGATGCAATATGACAATCTTTTACACTAAACAAGATTTTCTATTACTGTAGTGTGAATAAGAACATAAAAGTAAATCATTTGATTAGTAATAAATATATAAAAATACAAACGATAAATCGATCCAAAATCCAGAATAAAAATGTGTATCTAGTACAGACTGCTTTAATTTTAGATAATAGAGGGTAAATCTTATGAATCGCTTTTTTATTTTAATTTCTCCCATAGTTATGACATTAACTTTTTTCTTTAAGGAACAATTTCCTTATTATATGAATTGGGATTCTACTTTTTTATTTACAATAGACAGTTTACTTATAAATAGTAGAATGATGCCGGAACATCTTTTTCATCCGAATGCTTTTCCTTTATTTTTTGAATATTGGATTATTTTTCCTTTTGTAAAACTATTTAAACTTTTAAATATAACAACTATGTCAGAACTTCTTTTCTCTTTAAATCCTTATCCGGGTTTGGCTGAAATGGCCTGGTTTTTATTGATTTTAAGAATCTCTTATATTTTTATTGGATTTGGATTTCTCTATATGTTTTTCTGTAAATTGTTTAAAGATGACATCAAAGAGACTTCACTACAATATCGTATTGTTTTGTCTTTGTTTATATGTTATGCTGTTTTTTCCGGATATTCAAATATCGCATATACGATTACTACTATTCGTTATGAATCTATGGGGTTTATGCTTTGGGCTGCAGCAATGTTCGTGTCTTTATATGCTGCCGAAACTCAAAAAAAAAGATTCATTCTTGCTACAGGATTTTTGTCAGGGGCTGCCTTCATAACCAAACTAATATTTCTTCCTGGTGTTGTTCTGGTTGCCTTTACATACTATCTTCACAGCAAATCCTTAAAACAATCTTTCAATATCTCCTCAAAAGAAGCAAATCAGAGTATTATTTTTTCTATACTCTATTTCATTTTTGTTCTAGTTACTCTTCTGTTATTATTTTTTATGACTGTTACCAATAAAATACTTCCCAGTGCCTTTATGCAAACATTGAGCTCAAAACATATGGGCATTTTATATGCAATTTTTCCAATTTTTCTATCTTTCCAAATCATACTTGCTTTTATAAGTCGAAAGTATTTGGATGAATTTCCTTCGTTTGCCTATTATGTAAATAGATTAATATTATTCTCTATAATATTTTTCGTACCCATGCTCCTACTTTTAAGTTTGGGAAAAGGGATTCATATATTTTTGACTACATATATTTTTTCTTATGGCTTTGGACAAATATCAATGTCGCTAGAAACTGGACATGCCTCTCCTAATAATCGTATTAAAGATATAGGTCTTTACTTAACAGCTGGATATTTTATTATGTGTTGTATACTGTCTTTCCTCAAAGTTTATCCGGGTCAAAAGAATCCTAAAGTGTACAAAATCTCTGAAAATATGCTATTATTGTTTGGAATGTTATTAATGTCAAGACTTCTTCTTCGGATTCCAGGTGATTTTTCAACGTTTTTTATAGGCACTGCATTTCTTGTTGTCTTCAAAAACATAAAAAAATATATTCCTTACACTAAAAAAAGTGTTTTTTTAGTATCCATGGGATTTTTCTGTATTATTGGTTCATACTACCTTAATAAAAAATACCCTTTTTCTGCTTTAAATGATTTGTATGTTGGCAGTAATTACAATTACAGGAATACTGAATGGAAAAGTTATAGCTATGGATTTCTAGGATTTTCCTATCAAGACAAAATAACACGTACATACCTTTCGGATATAGCATGGAAACAAATTTTCTATTGGTCTAGAAATCCTGGCCAACTTACCAGATTAATTCATGACTCTTTACCAAGCAAACCTAAAATATCCGATACAGCGCTTATTCAAGAAAATGGAGTGCTCTCGTACCACAATGAAAAACTCACAACGCATTCTCCTGAACTTTCAGGAGCATTAGTATATGAGATTTCAGAGGAAAATTTTACTGTTTTAGCTCGATCAGATTACACATTTTATCTGGCTTTTTCTGAAGAACAGACTTTGTCAGCATCTAATCCAGAAATTCCAAGAATTGAACCTGTTTCGTTAACTTTCATTACGGATCAATCAAAATATCATCTCTATAAGATGATTCCTAGTAATAATCCTGGTGGACCTTTTAGTTTATCGTTAAAAAAAAACGGAACTAAAGCTTATCTGATCATCAAAGATGAAATGATGGCAACGATTTAAAATGGTATTCATGAGGACAATAAATGAAAAAACACGTTCCTAACCATTCATTTTTTGAATTATTCCCTAAGCGTTCTGAATCTCTATTGCTTATACCGACTTGGAATGAAGGAGAAAGAATTCAAAATGAATTGAAAACTTTGAAACAACACAATGTGAATACACAAGTGGATATTATTTTAATGGATGGAGGTACAACAGACGGTTCAATAGATAAAGAATTTCTGCAAAACATGGGGGTTCGAGGTGTGATAACGATTCTCGAAAAAGGTCAAGGACGAGCATATAGAACCGGATTTGCAAAAGCCGTCGAAGATAATTATTTGTATGTAGTGACAATTGATGGAAATAATAAAGATAACGTTGAAATTGTGCCTCAATTTGTGCAAAAACTCAAAGAAGGCTTTCATTTCGTTCAAGGGTCGAGATTCATGAAAGGCGGGTATCATAAAAATACCCCTTTAGCACGGCTTTTAGCGATTAAATTTTTCTCAAATCCCTTGTTGTCATTAGTTTCCGGAGTAAAATATACCGAAACAATGAGCGCATTTCGAGGATTTTCTATCGAAATATTAAAAGATACACGATTGGATTTGTTTCGAGATTGTTTTGTCACATGGGAAATCCAGTGGTATATTGCTTCGCGTGTTCCTAAATTAGGATATAAAGTAACAGAAATTCCTCAATCAAGAATTTATCCAAAATATGGTCCAACACCTACAAAAATAAATTGGAATGGTAATTTTCATATCATAATCCAATTACTTAAAGTAGCATTTGGTTGCTATAATCCAAAATAAGGGAATTTTAATGAAAATAGCTTTTATTACAGGAATTACAGGGCAAGACGGGTCTTACTTGGCAGAGCAATTATTAGACAAAGGCTATGAAGTTCATGGAATGATTCGTCGTGCTTCTAGTTTCAATACAGGCCGTATCGAGTATTTGTATTTTGATAAAATACTGCAGCATAAATCAACAAATCTTAAACTTCATTACGGGGATCTTACCGATTTTACTAGTATTTTCCTTCTTCTAGATCAAATTAGACCTGATGAAATCTATCATCTTGGAGCGCAATCTCATGTTAAAGTTTCTTTTGAAATACCGGAATATACTGCTGACAGTATTGCTTTGGGGACACTTCGTTTACTTGAAGCAGTGCGGGCCCTCAAATTGGGGAAAAATATAAAAATATATAATGCTGTTACTTCCGAGCTTTACGGACAGGTTCAAGAAGTGCCCCAAAAAGAAACCACTCCTTTTTATCCTCGTTCTCCTTATGGAGTGGCAAAGCAATATGCATTTTGGATTGCAAAAAATTTCCGTGAATCTTACGGAATACATGTTTCTAATGGAATTTTATTCAACCACGAAAGTGAACGCCGTGGAGAAACTTTTGTCACCAGAAAAATTACGATGGGGGTCGGAGATATTTTAGCAGGTATTGCAGATAAAATTTCCTTAGGTAACCTTGATGCCTTGAGGGATTGGGGATATGCTCCCGACTACACTAAAGGAATGTGGAAAATACTTCAACTTGATTATGCCGACGATTTTGTTCTTGCGACAGGCAAAATGCATAGTGTCCGGGAATTTTGTACTAAGGCTTTTGCTGCTGCAGGAATTGAAATAAAATGGAAAGGCTCAGGTATTGATGAAAAAGGTTATGATGCAGCCACTGGTAAGATATTAGTAGATATTGATATTAAATATTTCCGGCCGGCTGAAGTTGAACAATTGCTCGGCGATCCTTCCAAAGCTCAAAAAGAATTAGGATGGAATCCTACACAAACACCTTTTGATGAGTTAGTCCGTCGTATGGTTGAAAATGATATTAAATTATCTAGAAAAAAAGCTCTGGAAATTGCAGGAAAACAAAATGCATAAAAATGCCAGAATATACATTGCCGGTCATAGAGGACTGGCTGGATCTGCAATTATAAGAAAATTAACAGAGCTTGGGTATACAAATCTACTTTTTCGTACCTCTTCAGAACTTAATTTAATTGATCAGCAAGCTACTGAAGCTTTTTTCCTTGAACATAATCCTGAATATGTTTTTATGTGTGCTGGAATGGTTGGCGGAATTGCAGCAAACATAGCAAAGCCGGTCGAATTCCTCTATAACAACTCCCTTATGACAATGAATGTTATTTCTTCTGCACATAAAGCCCAAGTTAAAAAATTGGTCTATTTAGGCTCTTCATGCATTTACCCAAAAGAATGTCCGCAACCAATAAAAGAAGAATATCTTCTGACCGGTCTTCTTGAGCCAACTAATGAAGGATATGCTCTTTCTAAAATTCTTGGAATTAAACTATGTTCATATTATCGTAGGGAGTACGGCTGCAACTTTATTTCTGCAATGCCTTCTAACCTTTACGGACCTAATGATAATTATGATCTCAAAAGTTCTCATGTTATTGGGGCTCTTATTCGGCGTTTTCATGAAGCAAAAATAAACCAAATTTCTGAAGTAATTGTATGGGGTTCTGGCAAAGCTCGAAGGGAATTCACTTACTCGGATGACTATGCTGATGGTGTTATTTTTGCTATGAATCATTATTCGGATGAAATGCACATTAATATTGGAACTAATGAAGATATTTCTATTTCTGATCTCGCTGTATTAATTGCTGATATTGTCGGCTATACTGGAAAAATCATATTCGATACATCCAAACCCGATGGGATGCTTAGAAAACTCATGGACAGTTCCCGTATTTATTCTCTTGGCTGGAAAGCATCTACCTCTTTAAAGGTCGGCCTTAAAAAGAGTTATGCTGATTTTTTAGAGCGTTTGTCCAACAACACTCTTGGTACTGCTCATAAAATATAAGATAAAGGATTATCTATGAAGTATGAATTAGCTAGTTTAACATGGGATGAAGCAGAAAAAAATGCAATCCTTTCTGTTTTAGAAAAAGGCATGTATACTATGGGTGAAAAAGTTTCTCAATTTGAACAAGATTTTGCTGCATATAATCGCAGTAAATACTGTGTCTTTACAAATTCAGGATCTTCAGCCAATTTATTGATGATAGCTGCTTTATTTTATAAAAACGACAATCCCCTAAAAATAAAGGATGAAGTTATTGTGCCTGCTGTATCATGGCCAACAACATATTATCCTTTGTATCAATACGGATTGAAATTAAAATTCGTGGATGTAGATATTCATACGCTCAATTACGATCTTAATGCTCTACAAAATGCCATATCTGATAGGACTCGTTTGATTATGGCGGTCAATCTTTTGGGTAACCCTAATGACTATGAAACCATTCAAAAAATGATTTCCGGTAAGAATATCTATTTAATAGAAGATAACTGTGAAGCTCTTGGAGCAGAGTTCCAAGGAAAAATGGCAGGTACTATTGGTTTGATGGGATCTTATTCTACATTTTTTTCTCATCATATGGCAACTATGGAAGGAGGACCTATTTGTACGGATGATGAAGAGCTTTACCATATTTTGTTGAGCTTACGCGCTCATGGATGGACTAGAAATCTTCCTAAAGAAAATAAACTTTGCATAAAATCAGATAATGCTTTTGAGGAGAGTTTTCGTTTTATTCTTCCTGGCTATAATGTTCGGCCGATTGAAATGGAAGGTGCAGTTGGAATCGAACAATTAAAAAAACTACCTCAATTTATTAAAGAACGTCGAAAAAATGCTGCTTACTTTACAAAGATTTTTGAAAATGATGATCGCTTTTATATTCAAAAAGAAATCGGAACTTCGAGTTGGTTTGGCTTTTCTTTAATTATCAAGCCTGAAAGTGGCTTAAATCGTTTAGATTTAATAAAAAAACTTACAGAAGCTCAGATTGAAAGTCGTCCAATTGTTGCTGGGAATTTTGCTAAAAATGAAGTTTTGAGATTTTTTGACTATGAAATCCATAATAAACTTTCCAATGCAAACATTCTTGATAAATACGGATTTTTTATTGGGAACCATCAATATGATATCCGTGAAAAGCTAGACTATCTGAAAAAATTATTGGCTGATTTTCTTTAAAATAAATATAATTTTTGAATGATACTTCTTTACTAGAAAAATTAGAAAACCAAATATAATATAATTATAGACTTCGTCAAAAATAGATTATTCTTTGAATACAAAACAGAATTTAAGGATTTTGTGCAAAAATTTTGCAGGAAAATTTTTTTATATCTGAGAGCTAGGAATTATATTCAAATTAAAAAATAGTTTATCTCAATATGAGAAATCCTGTTGTAATCAAGATCTCAGATGTCTGTGATTTTCTTTTACATTATCTTTAAAGCTAAAAAGTCTAGACATATTGAATTAATCTTTACAATCAAATTTAAATGTTAAAACTTTGATGACTTCGCTGAAATATTTGAAAAATCAAGTAAAATCAGTACATTTATCTTATTTTAGTGAGTAATAGCATAATAATTTTACAAAAAATACTACATCATCATTTATTTTTTGGTTAATTTCTCCAGTTTTCTCTTGTAACTCTTTGTATTAGAGAATAAAGTATCCGAATTACAAAAAAGATTTACAACTTATTCTTCTAATCCGTTAGATTATAATTTCTTTCAACAGAATAAGTAGTGAAATTAACAAAAAAATTTTTTTAATATCAATAATATTGGATTTCCCTGAATAATTTTAAATCAATCATTTATCATTAGAGATATTTATTTTTCATACAATTTTCGCATACAAACAGCCAACATATTCCATATGGAAGTTAACTCTTATTAATTTATGTATAATACAGTGTTTAGTTAATCAGCCGTTAAAAGGATATATGAATCATCAAAATATGATGATATTCTATCCTTAATACTTGTTTTTTCAACTGCAAAAACATTTGACAAATAAGTGTATATTTACTATATTTTGATATATAAACAAAAATACTTTGAAAAATAAAAAAAATATGCTATAATAGCAAGTAAAATCCTAAAGAGCAATGGAGTAAATAATGGATATATCGTACAACAAGAAATTAAACATTGGAATTGCCGGTGTAGGTCATATGGGAAGATATCATGTTAACCTTTTGACCCAAATTGTAGATGTAAAAAACGTTTTTATTTTTGATATCAATAAAGAACAAGCCCAAAAAACAGCTCAAGAATATAATGTTATCTATTGTAATACTTATCAAGAATTACTTTCTAATGCAGATGCTGTTGTCATTGCTGTACCAACATATCTTCATTATGAATATACAATGGAAGCATTGGCATGTAATTGCCATGTTTTGGTAGAAAAGCCGATAACAGATACTATAGAACATGCTCGCGAAATGGATGAAACAGCTCGCAAAAAAAATCTTATAATGCACCTTGGACACGTAGAACGCTTTAATGGAGCAGTACAAGAAATTAGGAATTTATTAGATCATCCTTTCTACTTTCAAACTCAAAGAATTGGTTCAGTATCTCGCATTTTAGATGTTGGAGTTGTTCTCGATTTAATGATTCATGACATCGATTTAATTTTATCCTTTGCTAACTCAAAAGTAAGAGAAGTATCTGCTGCTGGTCAAAGCGTCATTACACAATTCGAAGATTATGCATTAGCATCATTATATTTCGAGAATGGTGTCGTTGCTAATTTAACAGCCAGTAGAGTCTCTTCTTTCAAAGCCCGAACGATGTCTATCTCACAAAAAGACAGTTTTATTTATCTCGATTATTCTTCCCAAGATCTTATGATATATCGTAATCCTGATAGCGAATATTCTGTATCTCAAGGTACAATAAAATATAGAGAAGAAAATTTAATCGACCGCGTATTTGTCCATAAAGAAAATCCTCTTAAACTCGAACTTGAATATTTTATCGCTGCCACTAATGGTAAAAGTAATGCTGAAGAATTTAAAAACATTCTCTGGGATTCTCACTCTAATTTATATACTATGGAAATAGCAGCCGAAATTCTTAAAGATATTGCCCGACAACAAAAATTATCTATATCTATAGCAAAATAAATGATCTTATTTCTTGTACTTCATATAAATTACTAGAAATATCTTGACTTTTTTCCCATGCAATAAGTAATTTGAAAACAGTTAATACAGTTTTTTCTCTAATTACATTTCTACCTCCAGTAAATAAATATTTGTATAAGCATCCTTCCTTTTGATTAACAATCCCAATAAATACCGTACCAATAGGTTTTTCAGGAGTACTCCCAGTTGGTCCGGCAATCCCAGTTACAGAAATACCATAAGATGACCCAGATTTCTTTAAGGCATTTTCTGCCATACTTTGCGCACAAGAAAAACTTACCGCACCATCCTGTTGAAGAATCTTTTCCGGAACTCCTAATATTGAAGTTTTAATAATATTATCATAAGCAATAATTCCTCCTAACAACACTTTTGAAGCCCCATCAACACTAGCAACACTAGCACAAATCAATCCAGCAGTGCAGCTTTCTGCAGTAAATATAGTTTTACCGCTAGCTGAAAATAATTCCACTATTTCTTTGCTCACTTCTTGTATCATAATACTCTCCATCCTAAATTTGTATTTGTTAATAAAAAAAGTTATAATTAAAATATATTTTAAGGAGTCTGATTATGCTTATCAATAAAAATCCACTCACAACAAAATCATGGCAGGCTCTAGAAAGCCATTTTCAGCATATGAAAAAAACATCATTATGCGATTTATTCCGTCAAGAAGATAGCCGGAACCCTAATCGTTTTGAAAAATTTCATATACAATGGGATAATTTGCTTGTTGATTATTCAAAAAATCTTATCAACGATACAACTATAAATCTTTTTTCTGAACTCGCCCAAGAAGTCCACCTTTCCGATGCTATAAATAAAATGTTTTCCGGTGATAAAATAAACGCAACAGAAAATAGATCTGTCTTACATACGGCATTACGAACGCCTAAAGACCATATTATTATGGTAGACGGAGAAAATATCATTCCTAAAGTTCACACTGCCCTCAATAAAATGAAAGAATTTTCTGATCAAGTTATTTCAGGGACATGGAAAGGATACACAGGAAAATCGATTCAATCTATTGTTAATATTGGGATTGGCGGTTCAGATTTGGGACCTGTGATGGTTACAGAAGCACTCAAACATTATGCCAATCATTTAAAAATATATTTTGTTTCCAATATTGATGGCACACATCTTGTTGAAACTTTGAAAAATATGGATCCAGAAACTACTCTATTCATTATTGTATCGAAAACTTTTACCACTCAAGAAACGATGACTAATGCCAATAGTGCTAAAGCTTGGTTTCTCCAACAGATAGATAATCCATCCGCTATTGAAAAACATTTTGTTGCAGTGTCAACAAATAGCCAAAAAGTATCCGATTTTGGTATTAATTTAGATAATATGTTTATATTCTGGGATTGGGTCGGTGGTCGTTACTCTTTATGGTCATCTGTTGGCTTGTCTATTGTTTTAGCGATTGGCTTTGAAAACTTCCGCAAGCTCCTGGATGGTGCTTATGCAATGGACCAACATTTTAGAAATACACCTTTTAATAAAAATATCCCGGTTATCTTAGCGATGTTGGGAATCTGGTACAATAATTTTTTTCATGCGGAGTCTCATGCTATTTTACCCTATGATCAATATATGCATCGTTTTGCTGCTTATTTTCAACAAGGCGATATGGAATCCAACGGTAAATCCATTAACCGCGATGGTCAAGCCATTTCCTACCAAACAGGTCCTATTATTTGGGGAGAACCAGGAACCAATGGACAGCATGCTTTTTATCAGTTGATCCACCAAGGCACAAAAATGATTCCTTGTGATTTTCTTGCACCTGCAAAAAGTCTTAATCCGATAGGTAATCATCATGAAATTCTATTGGCAAACTTTTTTGCTCAAACAGAAGCTTTAATGGTTGGCAAAACAAAAAATCAAGCGCTTGCAGAACTAGAAGCATCAGGTATCAATAAAAACCAAGCAGAAAAATTAGCTCCATTCAAAGAGTTCACTGGGAATCATCCTACTACTTCATTTTTATTTAAAGAGCTTACACCTTATACGCTAGGAGCGCTTATTTCCATGTACGAACATAAAATTTTTGTGCAAGGAATCATATGGAATATTTTTAGCTTTGATCAATGGGGAGTAGAGTTAGGAAAACAATTAGCAAACAAAATATTACCAGAATTAAAAGATAATATCCCTATCCATACTCATGATTCATCGACTAATGGCTTAATCAACACTTATAAAAAAATTCGGCAATAGCTATTCCACTTTAAATACAGAAACTGTATCTGTTAAAATCTGCTCTGTTTTTGCGACTTCTTGAACCGATTGCTGCACTTTTTCATTAAAAATACTAATTTCTTCAAACGATTCTCTTAATATTTTTACAGTAAGTGTAAGATCGTCAAAAGCGCTTTCCTGACTAATCATCGAGTCCCTAAGATTTTCAAAAAATATCATCAATACTCTCACTTGATTACGAAAATTCCTCGTAATAGTGCCTTGTTGAGCAGTAATAACAGAAGCACTATCTGTAATATTACCTAACTTTTGAAACTGTTGGATCATTTTTTGGATCACGTGATAAGTTTCATCAACCAGAATACTATTTTCATTTGTTACCTGTTCAGCAAAAACTGTCATTTCTACCGAACTGCGGATAATTTGTTGGATATCCACTAACTTTCTTGAAATATGTTCTACAGCTTTTCCTGATTCAGTAGCTAACGTACGTACTTCATTAGCCACAATAGCAAAACCTTTACCTGCATCTCCTGCATGAGCAGCTTCAATAGCAGCATTGATCGATAGAATATTTGTTTGCTCCGAAACATCTTGAATTAATACTAATATTTCATCAATATGTTCTGCTTCACGGCCCGCATCTTGGATTTTTTTACTGATCAACGTCATAGCTTGATTCATTTGAGTACTTTTTTCTAATGACTCTTGAATTTGACGCATTACCATACTAGCCGTCGACAAACTATGCGAACTTTGTTTTTTTATACTTTGAAACAATTGAATAATTTTTTCGATGCCATTCGATATATTATCGATGTATTGAAGATTAGATGACGTATCATTATATTTTTCACGCACATCAGCAATCAAACTACGCATTCCCAAAGCGATACTATCTACAGAATTGCTTAGTGGAGCTAATTCTTCGTTTTGAATTTTGGTGGACTGAGAAATTACATTAAAATTATTGGTCAAACTTTCAGTTCCTTTGAGAATTTCATCAGCGGCTTGTTTAAGTCTTATAATTTGACGCTGGAACTTTTCTAAAAATAAGTTAAAATTCGACGTAATAATCCCCCAAATACCTTCTGAATTAATATTAAAACGATGTGTTAAATCGGCACCGCCTTTGGAAAGAGAAACAAATTGATTTTGTAGAGGATATAAAGTTTTTCCTTCTATAATCTGTATTGCCATCACTAATAATACCGTTATCATCATAAATACAAAAAGTAATGCTAAAATCCAAATAAATTGCGACATCAAAGATGGTATCCGGGCATCATTTATCTCTGCATAATAAAAAAGAAAATCTAACACTCTCTTAAAAAACACAATAAAACTACCGAAGACCGAAATTACAGGGAAAAACCCCATAACATTGTCAAAAAAAGAAAGGTCACTTTTTGACATATGTTTAATATTTAATTTTTCACGAACTGGCATTGTTATGATTCGACACAAAAATGTATACAACAATGTCAAAACAAACCAATAAATTAAAATAAATATATTATCATTTATTATATAAGACCAATTTATCCCTTTATTGGCTACTTCAGGACGCACGTACAAAGTACCAAAACATAAAAGCATTAAAAAGGCACCACTCACATATAACATACTAAAGCCACCAAACATACGTTTTTTAGCTTTTTTAGGATTTTGCCCATTATAAATATAACGGAATACAGGAATCAAATATAATAAATACATAATAATATTAAGTAAATGCACTAAAAAAGTGAATAGTAGGCTACTCATTTCCCATGAAGTAAAAGGAATCGTCGTAGTGGTACCAATAATTAATGAAAATCGGGGAAAGAAAAAAATCAAATCAGAAAACAACGCAAAATAATTCCATAAAAAGATTAGTATTATATTAATAGGTAATGCAAAAAATATTTGATAACTGATAAGAATAAAAATTATTTTTATAATAAATAATTTATTTTGACGTCGTTGATAAGGGGTAATAATAATATTATTATTGATATTTTCCATAAAATTCTCTTAGATATTATTTTTCAGGGATATTAATAGATTGAGCTAATTTTAATATATCTAGTTTATCATTCATAGGTTCTGTTTCACTATCTACAATAAATTCCTGAGTCACATTCGCTAACCGTTTTTCAATAATAGTAAGCTGTTCCAAAGTCAAATCCATATCATATAATACAGTCCGGACTTTTCTCACATTTTGCGTCATATTTGAAAAATTCAATGACATGGTTACAGAAGTAGAATTCTCAGTGCGTAGCTCTTCCTGAATGCGTTGTAAAAACTCCAAGACTTCATAAACCAGCTCTTTAAATTTTTTTGTTAATATACCTTGATTTTGAGTTATAGGAGATGCTTCTTTTGTAATTTCAGATAAAATTTCTGAAGATACACGCACTCTTTCCATGGATTCGCCCAGCTGCTTGCTAATTCGCGAATTATTGTCAGCAAGTGCAAGACTACGTAAAGAAATATCAAACGACTCATGAATCAACTGTGTAATAGAAAGCAGCCGTGATGCTATTCTATCAACCGCTTCACGAGACATGTTAGCCAGTTTTCGGACTTCGCCAGCAACCATCGCAAAACCAGTTCCTGAAGCACCACCATGTGCAGCTTCTATCGCCGCATTCATCGACAACAAATTTGTTTGTTCAGAAATATTTTGAATAATTTTCAATACTTCATCAATTCCTTCTGTCTCCTGACCAGCTTCACGAATTTTATCTGCAATATCGCGAATCCTTTCGTTCATCAAAATACTCTTTTGAAGTGAGGCAGAAACAGATTTCTGTCCATCTTGACTAAATTGATGGCTTAATTGATGCTCATGCTCGATTTGTTCAAAAACTGAAATAATATTATCCGTTCCGGTAATGAGATCTTCAATATTAGTCAATTCTTCGGATAAATTGGCATAACGAGCATTCACATCTTCTCCAAGATTTTGTATGGTCTTACTGGCCGCTCCTGTAGCAAAATTCATTTTTAACACACTGTTTTCTTGATTTTCCAAAGCTTCCATAAGTCCATGCGTATTTGCACGCAATGTCTCATTACTATTACCTAATTTTCTTCTTGCATCATCAATTTTAAGAACATCACGCTTAAGCGATTGAATAAATCCATTAAAGTCAGAAATAACATATCCTACATTGTCGGCATCATTAAAAACCATTTGAATATTCAAATTACCTGTATGAATAAGCGATTCTGTTTCATCATTGAGATATATTCTTATACGCTGGTCGGAAACTCTATTGATCCACAGCATTAAGGTACTCACTATCGTCAATGTAATACTGTTGATCCATGCCCAAATGCCAATATTTTTGAGATAAAGAGAAAAATTCGAAATATTCTTATTATTTTGAATCAGCATAATAATTTCTGACAGCAAAATACATAAAGATAGACATGATAAACCAACAATAATTTGCTCTTTATACATACTGAGAGGATGTTTCTCATCTTTCTTAAGATGAAACAATCCTAACATATATTTAACAGGAATAATTTTCAGCCGAAAAAAATACATAAATAAATAACTAACAAGAATTTGCCAAGCTACTCTGTTAATAAAACTTAAAATTTTTAAATTTAAAGGAATGCTAAAAAAATATTCATAATCCATTATCAAGTTCACTGTATTACTTAATACAGAAACAATAATAAACCCTATAATAACAACAAAAGGATGAGTAATTCTTTTTCTTGCTGCATTTATATTTTTTCCTGTTAAAAGATATCTATTAATAGGTTGCATAAATATCAGTAGTCCTACACAAGCAAAAACTGCTAAAATAGCATATGCTCCAAAAACATTATGATAGCGCGCATAAATAAGAAATTCCTGCCAAAAAGTGGAATAAAATTTTTCCATACGGCCACCTGATTTGACAAGAAAAAGTTCTTGTAGCATCGCAACGGGAATAACAACAAATATGACAAAAATAATAAGTTCTAAGTTTAAAGAAAAACACATTTTTTTTCTAATGCTTAGCGGTATAACATGTTGAAATTCCGAAGACTTATTAATATCGTCTTGATTTTTCTTAAACATGAAGCCTCCATTTGACTATTATTACAGTTATCGGATTTTTTTCAGCAATTTAAATATCTAATACTATAAATAATATCAACTGACAATTTCATAGAAATCAAAAACTATAAAATAAAATTATCCGGAATTACTGCTTTTGCTGGTATCACCAAAACATTATCTCTAATTACATATAATTCAGAAGACACATTATTAAGATTATCCTTATTAATCAGCTGAACATTATCACCGATACGCGCATTTTTGTCAATAATAGCATTTTTAATGATGCAATTCTTGCCTATTCCTATATTAGGAATATCGTTTGATCGATTTTGATCTTTTTCATTCTCTGTTTCAATCCAATCTGCACCCATCACAACCGTATTTTCGAGGACAGTATTTTCTCTAATGACAGCACGTTGACCAATAACACAATTTTTAATAGTGCATTTTTGAAAGCGGGATCCATCCGCAATAATCGATGAAATAATTTCACAGTCCTTAAACGAACTCGGAGGTAGCAAGCTAGGACGCGAAAAATTATTCCATGCAGGATCATAAATATCAAAGCCATCCGCTTCATAAGTAAGATCAAGATTGGCTTTCAAAAAGTTTGCAAGCGTGCCTATATCTTCCCAGTAACCATAATGAACCGCTACTTGAACTTTATAATTCTTTATAATAAAAGGGATTATCTCTTTACCAAAATCCATCATTTCCCGTTTTTCGTTGAGAATACTTTCCAACAACCAAAGATTCATTAAATACATACTCATTGAAGCAAAAACCATATCTTCAGGCAAATTATAACGCTCTCTGAGATTTTGTGGAATATACCAATCAGAATCCAATTGAGCATCTCCAGGTTTTTCCCAAAAATCCAGTATTTGTTGATTTTCATTGACCTTAACAATACCAAAAGCTCCTGCTTGGGATCGAGGAACAGCAACCACTCCAATCGTCAAATCTGCATCATATTTTGAGTGGATATTACGCAGTTCTCGGAAATCCATACGGTAAAGCTGATCACCAGCCAAAATCAGACCATAATTAACATGACGAATACTTTTTATATGATGCATACCTTTCCGAACCGCATCAGCCGTACCTTGTGAAAAACCATCACTTAAAGGGTCTTTTGAAGCCTCGCTGGCAATAATATCAACAAAAGAATCATGAAATAAATCAAACTTAAAACTTTGAGTAATGTGCTGATTGAGAGATGCCGAATGAAACTGAGTCAGCACAAATATTTTCTGAATACCAGAATGCAGGCAGTTTGTAATAGGAAAATCAACAATACGATACCTTCCTCCAAAAGGCACCGCTGGCTTAGAACGATGCCTAGTAAGAGGATCAAGGCGTGTACCTTGTCCACCTGCCAAAATAATTCCCATAATTTCGCTCATGCGAATACGATTATAACGTTCCATAGATGCCCCGATTTGCTTGAATTAGCAATAATTTTTCGGATTGATCACACCCTTCTGATAAGGAATATCAACCTTTTCACTGTAAATTTTAGCAAGTCCTCCCAAAGCTGTTTCACGGTAGGCTTCAAGCATATCTTTGCCGGTCGATAGCATTGTTTTGAGCACTTCATCATAACTGATCAGATGGTTTGCACCAGTCAGCCGGACATAATAAGCACTTTGAAGAGCCCGGACTGCTCCATTGGCATTACGCTCGATGCATGGTATCAATACATATCCACCCACAGGATCGCAAGTCAAGCCCAAATGATGTTCCATCGCAATTTCTGCAGCATTCTCAATATAATCAATATTATGCCCTAGCAAAAATGCTGCAGCACCTGCCGCCATCGAACACGCAACTCCAACTTCTGCTTGACAGCCAGCTTCTGCTCCCGAAATCGAAGCATTATGCTTCGCCAGCAATCCTAAAATCCCAGCAACAGCCAAAGCATAACGTATATCTTGATCACTAAGGAGATAAAATTCTTGCAAATATCGTAAAACAGCAGGTACAATACCACATGCACCACACGTCGGAGCTGTAACCACAAGACCCATCGAACCATTTTCTTCCGAAACCGCTTGTGCATACGCCATTAGAATACTATTTTCTTTGATATTAGCATTAGATTCTCTCATAGCAGCTGCATACATTGTAGGTGCTCTTCTGATCAATGGAATAGCAACAGGCATATATTGATCTTTATTATTAAGTCCGTTTTCTATTGACTGCATCATTGTAATACGTATTTCTTCTAAGAAATCCCATATTTCTAGGCCCTCAAATTCCTCAACATATTCCCAAAGCTGTATACTTTTATCTTTACAATACGCAACAATATTATCCATACTGTTATGAGGATAAACATGAATGCCTTCGCTTAAATTCTGCCCTTCCTTGACAATTGCACCTCCTCCCACTGAAAACATTAATTCCGATCCCATCAGCTGGCCATTTTTATCAAAAGCTTCTAATAAGAGACCATTAGGATGTTGCTCATGCCAAACTTCTGGATACCACTCGATTACTAGAGGCACACCTTCAAACCCCTTCTTTAACGCCCCATCCGTAAAATGTCCTTTTCCAGTCGCTGCTAAACTGCCATACAGCGAAACTCGAAACGTATATGCATCAGGAAATTGTTTTCTGAAAGTTACAGCCGCATTAAAGGGACCAATCGTATGAGAGCTGGACGGCCCAAACCCAATCCTATATAATTCTCTCAAGGAATACATATAACGCCTCCTAACGCAATAATATATGCTCAATACACTCATGGACAGATTTTACTTTTTTATACCCTTGATTTTTCAAGATTTCTTCTGCATTTTCCATAACAAATGCATTATTTTTACCGACAAATTCAAACATAGCAATATCATTAAACGAATCACCAACAGCATAGAATTCAAAAGGTTCAGATAAAAATTCAGCTAGCTGACGAATACCAAAACCCTTAGAACTATTTTTAGGACAGATATCCAAAAAATACTGATTACGAAAGACTTCTATATTATGTCCCCACTTTTCTTGCACTATAGGTAGCATTTTCTTAGTTTTTTCAACATCAGGAACCGCCGGAGCAAGCCCTATGCTGTTGAACGTTATCGGATTTTTATATAATTCATTTATCATGACAAATCGAGAATAATCATTTTGTACAATAGAGTTTTTCTCAAGGAAGAGTCTATCCGCTAATTCATAGGTATTTTGGCCATCACTCCAATACAAAGCAAAATCTTCTAATTCATAAAAAAAATGAATAATTTCAAGCCCTACATGATAAGAAATGTTACTATTAACAATTTCTGTAAATCGTAACGGATCAATATTTTCAATTGTATAAACAGCAGATCCATTCCCTAAAATCATTGCATCACACTCAAGATCACCCCAATCAAAAAGAGGGACTGTCCAATTTAATGTTCGTCCTGTGCACAAACTAAAAAATCCCCCTTCTTCTCGGAATCGCCGAATCGCTTGAAGATCTTCTTTATTAAAAGCAGAATTATGAATCAATGTACCGTCTAAATCGCTGGCTAAAAATTTTCTCATTACTTGCTCCCGTAACTCAGCCTATTTAAAACGCATATTTCTAAATACCGGTGTCAAAGATACATCCATACTGAAATTTGTCAAACGCTTGCTAACAGCCGTATAAACAATAGGGTAAAATAGAGGTACAACAGGTAATTCACTATCGAGAAACATTTGAATTTTAGCATATAAAAGCTTTCCTTTTTCGGAATCGGTTTCACTGCGGGCTTTTTCTAGTATCACATCCAAATCACTGTTTGCATAGCCCACAGCATTGCCGCCGGAACTAAAATTGAACGAATGAAGCAAAGGATAAAGCATAGCATCGGCATCAAGGGTAGCAGTAGTGCATCCGAAAAGATACATTTCTAAAGACCCTTTTGCTAAATGTTCTTGGAGTGCCCCCCATTGCAGCACTTGAATTTCTATATTGAGGCCGATTTCTTTCAGATTCGCTTGAATCACTTCGGCAATTTTGGTTCGAAACCCTTCATTAACACTCAAAACAAAAGTTTGTCCCCGCATACCAGCACTTTGTATTAATTCTTTCGCTTTCTGTAAGTCAAAAGGCTTCGGAGGCAGATTGGTATAATAAGAAATACGATGGCTAAGTAAAGATGCTGCAACTTCTGCTGTTTCATCAACTCCAACCCGAATAATGCCCAGCTTGTCAACAGCTATAGCAATAACCTCGCGGAGGTGCTTGTCAGAAAATTTAGGTCGAGTCTTAAAATTGAAGCCGATAAATTCAGTCTTCGGCGCCAAAAAAGAATATAATTGAATATGACGTATTTTTTTCAAAACTTCAAGGTCTGCCCCTAACGTGTGAGCAACATCGACTTCTTTAGTCTCAAGCGCGATAGTACGAACTGCTGGATCGGGAATATTACGGTAAAAATTTTTACTGATCGAAGGAGAATTACCGTAATACTGAGGAAAAGCAGTGAAATTAATTCCCTGCCATGGCGTTGCACTGGCATAACGATAAGCACCCGTACCCATAGGTGCATCACCTATTTTGCAATCTCTAGCCGGTGTAAACTTTTTACTTACAATAGATGCATGAGGACGTGCTAGATCATTCAGAAAGTCTGCATAAAGTTGCGAAAGTTCGATACGCACTGTGTACTCATTAAGAGCATCTATTGTTTGAATAAAACTCACCAAAAACGAAACCCCTGGTGAAGCTTTCATTCTTTGGATAGAAAAAATCACATCTTCAGCTGTAAATGGTAAACCATCATGAAACAAAACATTAGTCCGTAATTGAAATTCCCAAGTTGTTGGTGCCGTATTCGTCCAAGAAACTGCTAAACTTGGCATAAAAGATCCATCATCTTGAAGTTCCAAAAGCCTATCGAAAATCGACGATATCACAAATCCTACATATGGGTCAGCTGTCGATATATGAGGATCCCATAACGCCGATTCACCTGTAACTGCCACCACTACAGTATCGTTTTGATGACGCATGCAGCTTAAAAATATAAACACCAAACTAAGTCTACCATAAAACCTGAGAAATTTTGATAAATTCATTATGAATTCCTTAATATCATACTAATATAATACAAACATTTAAAAAGAAAATCAAATTTATATTTCAAATATCTCACAATATAAATTATGAGAGTAATTTTTGACAAATACTTGTGATTCCCTTACAATTAAGGGATTATGCAAATAAGAGGATGTATTGAAAAAAATTATTGGATTTTTTTGCTGCTTTATTTTGGCAAACAGTTGTACCCGGCTTCCGCGCAAAGCCGAAATAGAATTCCGCAGCCGTTTGGAAAACGCCATTGTCAAGACATTCCCAAATAAAGTTGAAGTAGTAATTCATGATTTTGAAAATCGTAACCCTGCAGATACTGAAAACACCTATCTCGAGCAAGCACTTCCTGATTCACTGGAAGCAGTTTTAGAGCCCTTACAACAAACCTTTTCTTATGTTCCCTTTGAAGGTATGCCATTTTACGTATCGTCCACTATTTCCAATCTGTTCCAAGTGCAAAGTAATATCAATACTAATACAAATACCAATTTCCAGGACAGCTATTTCAGCTATCTTACAAACTACTTGCATGTTGTACCGGTTGAAGTCACACAGATTGAATACGACATCACAACAAATACCAATTATTACAACATATTAACCAATACTTACTTTGCGGGCGGGGACAGTAAAACAAACTATACATCTAACGAAATCCTGCTAACAACTACAAACAGTGAAAAAACCAATGTCGTTATCGAAGAAAGAAATTTACTGACTAGCACTAATATGCTGCTGATGATTCATGAGGAATTTCCAGAGTTGAAAAATTATCTTAGCTATCTACCTATAGAAATACGGCGTGCTACACCTCAAGATAAACAACAGTGGGAAGATATTCGATTTCCAGCACGAGCGCGTGCACGCAAAAGAAAAGAACAAGTCGAACAAGCAAAAGCTGCAGCCGAACTTGCTGCTAAACTAAAAGCAGAAGGGAAAACTCCATCTAAATCTACAGAAGATGACTCTATTAAAGAACCTACTACTTTTAGTTATACGTATCATATTTACGGAGATTTTCGAACCATCAAACGCACACGTTTAGATGCTTTGGAAATAGAAATGAAAGTTTATATTTCCTTACCGTACAGCTCAGGAGAAGAATGGTGGACAAACAATTTCAAGACATCCCCGCCAGTGCTGTCGGATATTTTGAAAGAAATATCTTCTATTAATCCAAACGATAAAGACAGTTTCAAAGCATTATTATTAAGGACACCTTACAAAAAGCCAAAAGTTTCAAAGCGCCTGCAAGACGAGTTCGAGGCTGCATCAACAAATTTCAATTATGAAACTCCGGAAATCCCTACTGCACCAATACCTAAAAGAACACATCCCTTGGAATTGAAAGGGCGAGTCAGAGAAGATCAAATAGGGATACAAATTTTGGATTGGCAGAAATATTTTCATGCTACTATTATCAATAGACCTTATACCGTACTCCACATAAAAACTGTACCAGATAACGTTTTGATTTATATGAATGGATTTTATATAGGAAAAGCTCCTTTAATATATCCGACAGCGCCGCTTGGCAAACAAAGGATTGCTTTTCTAAAAGATGGTTTTGCCAAAGAAGAAATTGTTATAGACATAATTCCTGGACAAACAAACAGTATATCATTTGATTTATCATCACTCAACAACACAGGTTTTCTTGAAGTCACATCCAGTATTAATGACTCAGAAGTTTATATTAATTCATCTTACCGCGGAAAAACGCCGTTAACCGTATCAAATTTAAGTTTGAACACTAAATATCGTGTGGAAGTACTGGATCCTAAAGGAAATATCAGTTCAAATAGAAATTCCGTTTACAAACAAATAACTCTGACAGAAGAAAAACCACATATTGCTTTCTATGCCCAGTTCAAAACTTACGAAACACGTTATAAAATCCCCTCTCAGAAAGCATTATTGGTGGGGACTTATATTTCTTGGCTAACAACTCTAAGTATTTTTGGAATAAGTATTTATACACAATCCAGAGCTAACGAATTAAAAGCTCTAGCACAAACTACATCTACAGGTACCCTCCAAAATGATTACATAAAACAAGCAGGTACTTATGCTATTGCCTCTCAAGCCACATTATATACAGCAATTGGGGGCTTGTTTATTTCCAGTGGAATTATGGGTTGGTACCTGTATAGCAAAGAAATCTTTTTAGGGCTTGATTTCAAACATCATCCTCAAGAGTGGTATGCTAATTTCAAATTAAAATTTAATTAGAACATTTTTTCAGAAGAAAGTGATAATAATTAATACTATCACTGTGAACATAATGCTTTTTTTTCAATACCAATATTATTTTTTCTTGAACGACCGTTAATAATGCTTTATCTAATTCTTGAGGCAGCAGTTGAAAAATATGAGCCGTAGCAAAACCACGACTATCATCTAAATAGTCAGCAAGATATAATAATTGACCTATTAAATCCAGGTGAATAGAACCTGTTGTATGAAAATATACAGCATTAATCACCGACCGGTCTGCCACGTGGAAACAATATTCCATAATCCACGCTGCAACAATTGCATGATATACTGCCGGAGCAAGATGAGATTCTTGAGGAAGAATAATATTATTTTCTAATGCAAAAGAATATAGCTCTTCTTGAGACATTCCTTTAGCAAAATCATGAAACAAGACAGCTAGCTCTAATTGATAAGTTTGTTGTTGTGTGAGCATGAATATACCTGCTAGATCCAAAGCAACAGAACGTACCCCTTGAACATGATTAAATCTTTTTTCGGGCAACAACTCCTGTAACATATAAGTTAAAAAATCAAAATTCAACGAACCTGGCTTATTCAAATTTTCTTTATATTTCTGGATCATAAAATTTCTTATTAAAAACTTGATATACTGGAAGCAATAATTTTCTCATGAAATAGTAACGTTTTGAATTTATCGGCAATATTTTCTGGATAAACATATCACTGAAAACACGTATTTTATCTTTCTGGAAATGCGCCTGATTGAAAATAAGAGGTGCCAATGCTGACGAACCAAAAATATGTAAAGCTTGAGGGATTATTTTCTCTGTAGATATTTTATCATTTTTTAGATTGTATGCCCGCGAAAAGAAAAGAAAACAAAATTCTTTTATCGTGTCGTTTAAAATATTGTAAGATAATTGATATTGCCCACAAAATACTTTTAATTTTTCAATAATAAATGCAAAATTTTTCAGATCATTTTCTGCTTTATCTAAGGTATATTCAGCACGGGTTGCGCTGGTATTAGTAAGATTATAATAATAACCCACTTTATGTAAGGCTTCGGTAGTCTCGACAAAGTAGGAGAAAACAAAAAAATATAATGCATCCTCCCCCATTGTTAAGCGAGTATCAATATTTAAAAAATCATAGGTTTGAAGACATAATGTACGTTTCAATGCTTTTCCACAAACCATCCATGATGATAATTTTCTGGTGTAAACCGCTTGAAAAAGAGTATGATTATAAAATGGGTGAATACCAGAATTAGCACCGAGTGTTTTTTCAGGACCGTTTTTAGTGGTACTGATCATCTCAAAAAGAATACAATCCGGATCATTATGTACTTTTGAATGAAGATATTCGCAAATTTTTATATCCAATTGATCATCAGAATCTAAATAAAGAATATAATCACCTGTAGCTCTTTTTGTTGCAATCTGGCGAGCTTTGAATGTACCCTGATTAGTTTTCTGTTCGATATAAATGATTCTAGGGTCGGTATATCTGCCAACGATTTCTGCACAATTCCCTTGAGACGCATCATTAATAACAATGATCTCTATATCGGAATATGTTTGATTAACAGCCGAATCCAAACATCCTAAAAGAAAAGGTTCTGTATTATATACGGGAATAATAATCGAAAATCTTTTCTGCATCTCTAATCTCTTATTGTTATTATATATTATAATATAAAACATAAAAATTGCAATTTTTATGTTTTATATTTTGAGTATCGGGAAAACAATAGAGTCTTTTTATTATAGACCCCACCCCGAAACGTCAAGTAGTCAAAGAAATAAAAAAAATTATTTCTCAAATATTGACATAATTTTTGAAAAAAATTATAATATATCTGTTAAAAAGTATAGGAGTAATAAAATGAAAAAAGGGCTCCATCCTGAACTTAAAATGACTAAAGTCACATGCAGCTGCGGTGAAACTTTCGAGATAAAAACAGTAAACGAAACAATGACTGTAGAGGTTTGTTCAAAATGTCATCCTTTTTATACAGGTCAATCTCGTAATACCGAACGAGGTGGCATGGTTGAACGTTTTAAAAATCGCTATAATATTAAAAAATAAGCGAATTTATGATAGATTTTCATAAGTCGGCACTCTCAGTGAGTGCCGTTGCTTTTTTTATTTCCGATCTTGTCAAAAATCAGTTAGGTCCTATGCTTATAAAAGGTGAAATTTCCAATCTACAGCTACGTGAGGGATCAGCATACTTTCGTTTTTCCCTAAAAGACGATAAAGCTAAAATCGACTGCTTAACTCACCAAACAACCAGAGCAGCACAGATTTTACGTCAAGTCCAAGATGGCGATGAAGTCATTATACTAGCACAACCCAGTTTTTATGCAAAGAACAGCCAAATCAGTTTTTTTACAGAGCATCTAATAAGTTTAGGTGCAGGTATTCTTCGTTCGAAGCTTGAAAAATTAAAACACCAGCTTTATCAAGAAGGCATATTTGATCAAAAATATAAAAAAAAACTTCCTCCCTACCCTGAACACATTGGTATTATTACTTCTCAGGATGGGGCAGCATTGCAGGATATTTTGCGCATTATACGAGACAGATACCCTATGGTACAAGTTAGTATTTTCCCGAGTTTAGTACAGGGCGAAGATGCTCCTGCGATGCTTCTGCAAGCTCTGAAAACAGCCCTTACCTATCCTCTGGATGCTATTATAATCGGAAGGGGTGGTGGCAGCGGCGAAGATCTGGAAGCGTTTAATGATGAAAATTTAGTTCGGTGCATTTTCAGCTCTGCTATTCCTATAATTTCTGCAGTAGGTCATGAAATTGACACAACATTAGTAGATTATGTTGCCGATGCTTCAGCACCAACACCAACCGGCGCAGCAATGATGCTGTTTCCCGATAAAAATGAAATACTCAAAGAACTCGATATTTCTAGAAAAATCTTATATAATAGATATAATGACAGAATCCGTGAAGAAATAGTATCTCTTGATTATCTCAAAGAAAAACTGAATTCTGCATTAAATCAATTCCGTCAACACCAAACTCAAGCATTAATACAGTACAAAGCATTGTTAGACCAATATAATCCAGATGCTATTCTTAAAAAGGGCTACGCTACTCTGAGATTACAGGACGGTAAAAAACTTAATAACATAAAAACCTGGGATTCATTAACTATCGTTACAGAAAATTATGAAATGCTTGCGACAATTAATAATATTAAGGAGAAAAAAAATGAACAATGAATTATTACCCGGCGATTTGATATATTTAGCACATGAAAAAACATCATTTTTAGTCCATTTTATGCCTAACGGTTCGATATCAACTCACAAAGGAGAAATAAAATTTAGTGATGAACTCGCTTTTGGACAAAGTATTCAGAGTTCTTCAGGTGAAACATTTACTATTTTACAGCCTTCATTGTCTGACACCATAATGAAAGCAAAACGTGCCACAACGATTTCATACCCAAAAGATATTGGTGCTGTCATTATGGAAACAAATATTTATAGTGGAGCAAAAGTATTAGAAATCGGGACGGGATCCGCAGCATTTTCGATTGCAATTTCTAGTATTTTGGGCGAAACAGGTTGTATTTACAGCTTCGAAAGAAGATCTGAGCACTTAGAAGTCGCTATGAAAAATTTCTCACGGCTGGCTCGTTTTGAAAATGCTAAGTTTATTCTTAAAGATGACATTGCAGAAAAAGGATTTGAATTAGACATTCAGGTAGATACAGCTTATATTGATGTTCCAGACCCTATTTCACTTTTGCCACATGTGCACAGCATACTCAAAGGAGGAGGTCATGCCGCATTCATTATGCCCTGTACTGAACAGCTTTCGAGTATTGTACGAGAACTTCCTGATGCAGGATTTACACGCATTCGTATTAAAGAACTCCTCGAAAGAGGAATAAGACCTACTCCTGGACGTTTACGGCCTAACAACAGAATGATTGCACATACGGTTTATCTTCTTTTTGCACAGAAAGGAAATCAATATACAGTCATGAATAACAGAACTTTAAGAAAAAATAATTTCATCGCAGAAAATATTAATTAAATTGACGTTTTTCTTCTCCTTTTCTAAATTTAATTGGGAGAGAAAAATGAGTAAAATATTAACTATTTTATTTTGTATATTAGCGTTGAATACTTGTGTTGCTGCGCCATCTTTAGATTATTGTGAAGATCCTTTTGGGAATGTCGGACAATAGCCGTGAAAAAGTATGCTTTGATGCTTTTTTTATTAGCAACTTGTCAGGTAGGATTAATTTCTGAATATACAGGCGGAGTTAATCAAAATACTCTTATTGGGGAGACATGGCAAGAAATTAATTCCGATTTTGACGGCACTTACAAACGGTGGTATTTTCAATCTGATACTAATTTAATTCAATCTCTCAGAGGCGCAACATTATATTATAGCTGGCAACCATATACAATGACAGGCACAGTCCAACCTAACCCTCAAAATCAAGCGGTTTTTGAAATATCTAGCGGAATGCCTGGCGGAACTCTCAAGCAATATATGCTGGTGTGGCTTATTAATGCACAAGGTACAACAGCCGTCATCCAAGTTTATACAACTCCCCAGGACGTACGACGATTTTTAGTAAACGTCAACGGTGCAGTAACATCACCTAATTACAAAAAAATTCAAACCACCATTATACCATAGTAAAATATTCATCTAAAAGGCGTTTAACAACACCTAACTTACCCGCATGATTTCCTAATTCGGCTATTTTGATATTAGTAGTAAAACCAGGAGCACAGTAGACATCAATTTTAGGTTGGAGCAACTCCAATAGCATTGGTCCTTGCTCTGAAATACCTCCACCTAAAATAACAGCTTGAGGATTCAAAATATATGCTGCATCAGCAATGCCGCGTGCTAAAATATCAGCCCAATCATCAACAATGTTTTTGATTAACGAATCACTATTAATAAGATCAAAAATATATTTTCCATCGATCACATCGATTTCTTCTTTAGCGCGCCTATTCATTTCGAATGCTATTTTTACTCTATTCACCAAAGCTAATGTCGAAGCATGCCTTTCCCAATAACTGGTTGCTCCTTTGTTGGCATGGATATAGCCAATTTCACCTGCTCTGTAGTTGGCACCATAATACAACTTCTTATCAATGATAATACCACTGCCTATACCAGTACCCATTGCCAGACAGATAAATGTATGCAAATTTCTCCCAGCACCTAGCCATAATTCTGCTAATGCAGCGCTATTAACGTCATTTTCGACAACAACAGGCATATCAAGACGGCTATTCAAATAAGCTTTGACTTCAGCTTTATGCCAACCCTTAGGCATATTAAATGAGGAACCCAGCATTTGGCCTGTATGAGGATGCACAATACCAGCACAAGATACTCCTATACCTTGAATACAATATTTTTGATGGAAATCGTGAGATAATTTAAGAATTTTATCAAGCAATTCATCGGCATTTTGAGAAGCAGTAAAAAACTTTCCTTCGTGAAGAATTACTCCTTTTTCATTAGACATCGCATATTTAGCAGTTGTACCACCAAGATCCATTGCCAAAAAATTCATAAATGCCTCTTCATTTTTCATAGAATTATTTATTAGAATAGTTCTTAATAATCTGGTAACATATTATAGAGTGTTTACTTAAGGAAGTCAAGTTATGAATATACTATCAGTATTTGAAAAACCTCTCAACACAAAACATTGCCTTAGATTTTTAAAACTATCCATTAGAAAAATAAAAAATAATCTGTCATGCTACCCATCAAAGATTGACATATATAAGATTTTCAAGATATTAAATGTAGAAAATCTCTCGGAATTATAAAGCTATTGACTAAAATTTTTGACAAAGAAATTGTTTTTGTTTTCCGGGAAAGCAAAGAAAAAATGTTATTATTGATGAATCCGATTGGGATTAGAAGAAATAAATAGAATTCAAACAGTGCAGGATTGTATCTAATTCATCAAGATCAGGCTTTGATCCCCATTTTGTCATTAATTCTGATGTTCTAACAATATATAACAATCCCATTCAGGTTTAGTAAAACGGAGTAGACTATGTTTGCTTCGGGAAAAGTCACTGATACCAATCATCCCTGATATCATATAACTAATACCTGTAGCTAATGCTGCACCAGTTATCAACATTTTGAAAAGCACAATAAAATATAATCTAAGATAATATTGACAAGACCGGTTAATATAATCAGATATTACAAAGCTTTGAGTAAAAGACTGTGAAATACAAAAAGGGCTAAATAATGCCAATATCTTCAAATAATTGTAAGCATAATGGGACAATTTTTCTGTAGCTCACAGAAAATTAATAATAAAATCTGTATATAAAATTCCCATTAATGCAATGATAATACTAGCACCGGTCCCAACAATAAAAATTAAAGTAAGATTTTGTTGCGCTTTCTGGGAATTTCATTCCCCTAATTTTTTTTTTGCAATGACGGCATTACCACCTGTGGATAGCATAACACCTACCGCAATAACCAAAGAAATAAATGGAATAACAATATTAACAGCAGTTAAAGCAATCTTCATTAACAAAAATTAGCTAAAAAAACTCCATCTACCATTGTATAAAGAGATAAGAATATCAACATAACAATGGAAGGAAAAATAAATTGTAACATAGAATGTATAGATCAGTTTTCTGTCATGTTATGCATAATTAACCTCATAGTTTTCTGGATGAACAGTTTAGAGAGTTATTTAGTATGAAAAATTCTGATTTTTTTGTCAAGAACCTATTTAAAATTAAATTTAAATAGTATATCATCATAAAATAAGATCTAAATTTAAGAATATAATAAGTATTTCTAACGATCAAATGGCATTATTTTTAATACCTATAGGATCCCATGCACTTATATCATTTTCAGTTAAAAATCATCAATATTATGAGAATAGGGGAGTTTTTTATTTTCCAAAGATAACACAAAAGCAAATTTCTTTTTTTTAATTCAAAATTTTATTAAGATATAGTAATCTTAATAAAAAACTTTTAATATTTATTTTGGTGAAAATCTCATAAAAATTAAAATAATTCCGATTTGAAAAATATCAAAAAATTTCTTAATCATATATTATTTAAATTATTAATAAAACAATAAATAACAAATTTTTAAAATCTGTATCTTATTTTAAAAATTTGTTATTTTGAAAAAATTTAACTATTAATGAACAGAATTATTAAATATTGAACAGTTAATAAATAATATCCTTTCAGCATAAATAACATGCCTCATCACCAACTCTAGTTTATGCTTATCTTCTTAAATCTAAAAAATCTATTGATCTTATATCTACATAAACCAACAAGATATGCTTTTCCCAAAAAAGCATATCTTCTAATAACGATATATCATCTATTGTCTATATTTAATTCATAGTAGATCCTGAAAAATCAAAGCTAATATTCATAAATTTCAAGATCATATAGATAACAAAAACAATTTGGACATTGTAATAAGGAAGCATCTTCTTTATCTTGCATTTCTCGTCCTCCACAAAATGAGGATGGTAATTGTATATTACATTCTGAACAAGCATCCTTCTCTATTAAAGACATTACAGCACCTTTATTTTTTAAAAGAAGGCGTTCAAAATATTCAACAAAATGAGTATCAAATTTCGAAGCTATTTCTTTTATCTGTGTTTCTATTTGTTGCCTTTCACCAGCAGTTTGAGCTTTAACAGAATTTAGAATTTCTTCTATATGTAAAATTTCTGATTGTGTATTTGTAATTTTTTCATTTAATTCTTCTAGATATTGATTAATATCACCTAATTTTGACTTATCATAAAAATATTGTGCTTCTACTACTTCACGATCTTGGATATGCTTTTCCATATCTTTTTCCCAAGATTTAATTTGACGAGCCATTTTAAGATTGTCGCGTTCTGATTCCATCGATGCAATTTGATTAATTATATATTCTAATTTGGTATTTTCAGCTAAAATCTTTGCTTCTAAAGCATCTTTCTGATTTAAAAAATCATCTTTTACTTTTTTATTATGATTTAACTCAATATATAATTTATCTAATTTTTTTTCTTCTTCTTCGTAAGTTGCTAAGATATTTCTTTGTGTTCTATATAAGTCTTGCCATGCAATCATTGCTTTTGTTCGATCTAGATGCTCCATTAGACCCTCCATACTATTAGATTATACCGAATCTTTCTCTTCTTGTCAAGCATATTTTATGAATTAGAATATTCCTGTGAACAAATAAAGCAAAATCACGGCTATACAAGCCAGAACAGGAAAAACCATAGTTACCATTCCTATATCAAGATAGCCTTTTTTATGGCTAATTCCACAGATAGCTAATACTGTTACTACAGCACCACAATGTGGCAATGAATCCAACCCTCCTGAAGCAATTAATAAAATTCTATGAATAACAGGACGTGGAATATCCATTGCTAAAAAATCCGTAGACAGTGCTTCCAAAGCAATGCCAATACCTCCAGAAGATGATCCTACAATACCTGCAATTAATGTAGAAGAAAGTGCTACCTTAAATAAACCATCAATAGGTAAATTAATCACCCATGCTTTAAATAGCTCGAAAGCCGTAGTAAACTTAATAACTCCACCAAAACCAACAATAACAGCCGTATTAAAAATCGGAGCTAATGATCCATGAGCACCTAAGCTTAGTAATTCAAGATAATTAGGAATATATTTTCTATAAATGACAAAAGACAAAACAATAGCAAACGACAACGAAATCGTTACTGGCCAGTTTCCATCAACACCACCAAACTCAGCATACCGAGCACGTACTGAAGTATCTACAAAATAGACAGATACTAAAAGCCAGTTCAGCACAATAACCAATAAAATAGGAATAATAGATATGAAAAAAGAAGGAATATTTTGTTTGGCTTCAAGCGAAAACTTTTCTTGACCTAAAGATACTTCTCCAAAACCTTCATGATTTTTGTTTGCTGATTTAGCCCTAAATTGCAGCCACACAACTCCTGAAAATAACATAATAATACTAGCAACTATCCCCAAAATAGGCGCAGCATAAATATCCGTTCCCAAGTAATTATTAGGCATAGAGTTAAGATATTGAGGACTACCTGGTAATGCTGTCATTGAAAAAGTAAATGCACCTAAGGTAATTGCTCCCGGTAGAAGACGTTTAGGGACATCAGCTACACGAAACAAAGCGACTCCAATAGGATATACTGCAAATACGACCACAAACAACGATACTCCACCATAAGTAAGCAGAGCTGTCGCAACAACTGTAGCTAGTATTGCATGTTTAACACCTAAAGTTCTTGAAATACCTATTGCTATGGAAGTTGCTGCTCCAGTATCTCCCATAATTTTTCCAAAAATGGCACCCGTCAAGAAAATAGGAAAATATGAGCCAATATATCCTGCTGTAGTTTTCATAAACGGACCTGTTAGAGCATAGAGAGCCGGCATATCTTGAGTTAATAAAGCAACTAACATCGCAAGCAAAGGACCTAAAATTAACATAGGCCACCCCTTAAAAGCAAGATAAATTAACAATACAATAGGAATAACAATAAATAAGACACTCATAAGCTCCTCACATTTTAAATTTTTTATTTTCGAAGATAAAGCGTATAAGCAATCGATGAATTAGCCTCTTTTGGGTTGGTATATGGATTTACCTTCTATTGCCAATTAACCGCTATAAAGTCTGACACCCTTGTATTGTAGAGAATTTATTAGGATCATTATCATTAGAAATAAATATATCTTTCTGGGCCTCTAGAGCACAATAAAAAATATAATTTGTTCGCAATGTAAATGAGCTACTCGTAGTTGTTGAATTTGTAAAAAAAGAAATATCCATCATCTGTCATTTTTATAGCTAACAAAAAGTGCAGTTGAACGGTTGGTTCAAGAACCCACTGCATTTGCCAGAAATGCTGTATTAATTGGGTTATCAAAAACCATTTGAGGTGGATTCAATGAATTTTGTTCTGTAGCAGTATCATTATTTGGTATAGAATTAACCAGTGCAGAACATGATATAAATAAGCCAATAAAACATAAAACTATAAATTTTACCAACTTTTTCTACCTTATTTGTTTATTTTCTAAAGTACATAACATAACCCATTGATGAATTAGCTTTATTAGGAATATTATAAGCTTTAGATTCAACTCCGAGATTACCATCCTTCATTCGAAAACCAAAAAATTTCTTATTTTCATTGCTAAATATAGCCGTTATTTCACTTTGAGCAGCATAAAAACTACCATTCGTTTGCAATGTAAACGAACCAGAATTTTGTGAATTTGTAAAAAAGAAATGCCCATCATCTGTCATAGTATAAACAACAGGACTCATAATAGTAGCCGAATGATTAGTCCAATTTCCTGCTACATTTTTTAGAAACGCTTCATTGAGTTTCACTTGCTCCGGATCTATTTCTGGTATTTGCTCACCACTATTAAAATCACCTCCAGGAATAATACTCATAATATCACATCCTACTAATCCAAAAACAAAAAATATCAAAAACCTTTTCATAGACTCTCCCAAATCAACCATATGATAAATATATTATAACAGATTATAAGATAATTTGCAAGCTAAACTTTAATTAATTTCCTAATTTAAAACTTAAGATCCATTTTTTCTTCATGAAACAGCTTAATATCCATTATTTTGAGATTATCTGCAATAATGGGATTAAACTCCATTTGACCAAGAATATGCTTTTCCAGATCAATACCGTCAGCAATTTCAACAAGCATTAATCCTTGTTCCACAAGCACAAAAACAGCACGTTCTGTAACATAAGTGACTTTTTTATTGGCAAGCAATGCATTTTTTCCACTGAAAGTTATTTGTTCGACATGCTGCAGGAACTTTTTATTTCGGCCTTCCTGAATAATTTGAAGTTTCCCGTTGTTTATCGCAACTTCCAGGCCACCCGCTGTAAAAGTACCACAAAATACAACTTCTTTTGCATTTTGAGTAATGTTGATAAAACCACCGCAACCAGCAATTTTCGGTCCGAACTTCGATACATTAATGTTTCCAAATTGATCGCATTGAGCAAGCCCTAAAAATGCTATATCTAAACCGCCACCATCATAGAAATCAAACTGATATGGCTGATCGATAATAGCTTGAGGAGACAACGAAGCACCAAAATTCAAACCACCAAGCGGTGTTCCACCTATAGCTCCCGGCTCGACGCTGGAAGTAAAGTACATTTCTTGATTTTCCTCATGCAGCACCGAAGCAATACCTTCTGGCATACCTATCCCATAATTGATGTTAGACATAGAACGATTGAGAAGCATTGCACACCGTCGTGCAATGATTTTTCGCTCATCTAGAGGAATAGGAGTAAACGGGATTTCAAGTTCCGGATTATTTTTGACAAACGACGGATTGTAAACTTCTGCAAAAGTCTGCATATGATCTTCAGGTTTTTCGGCAACTACCACATAATCGACAAAAATCCCAGGAATTTTGACCATTTTAGGATCGATCGCTCCATTTTCAACAACGGACTCAACTTGAACAATAACAATACCTCCACTATTTTTGGCAGCCATAGCAACTGATAACACTTCAACAGTGAGAGCTTCTTTATCCAGTGAAATGTTGCCCATTTTATCAGCATATGTGCCCCGGACAATAGCAACGTCAATCGGGAAAAGTTTGAAGCATAAACATTCCTGACCTAAAATATTGACTTTGGAAACAATATCTTCTTTGGTGATATCATTAATCTTTCCACCTTGAAGTTCGGGATCAACAAAAGTTCCCAGTCCAACGAGCGAAATAGTAGCAGGACGTTTGGAAGCAATGTCACGAAACATATGAGAAATCACACCTTGAGGCAGATTATAAGCTTCGATTTTATTATCCACTGCCAGTTGAACCATTTTGGGAGCCAAGCCCCAATGGCCACCAATGACACGGTTCACTAGACCTTCACGAGCTACGTGATTCATGCCGCGATTTTTTCCGTCGCCGACGCCTGCAGCATATACAAAAGTCAAATTTTTAGGTTCTCCTGTCGATACAAAACGTTCTTCAATAGCTTGTAAGATTTCTTCAGGTACAACGGCACCAATAAAACCATCAACAGCAACAATATCATTGTCTTTGATATGGGAGACCGCTTCTTTTGCGGAGATAAATTGAACCCTCATAATAGCCCCTCTATAAAACATATTTACTTTCAAACTACAATTAGCATGTTAGATCTTCTCTATCCAGGCTCTCTCGTATTATAACAAACAACAAATTAAAGTCAAGCACGCTCGAAAAACTATTCTAAAAAAGAAAAAATTTGTAAAATCCTAAAGTTTAAACCCAGCAGGACGAAAATTAGTTATCAAGTAATTAACAAAAATCCCTGTTTCGGATGGCGGGATCAAATAAAATTTTTCAGCCAATCTCCCCTCCGGAACCTCTTTCAAAATATGGACGGCACTGCTACCGTCCATATTTTTATAACTTAAAAATTATCCTGGTAATTTCTATATTTATCAGTAACCCTGTAAATTGTTATTCCCATCAGAACAAGCCAAAGAATTAGTAATGAGTTAGTAACAATGGGATAAGAGCCAGGAATTTTTCGGTGTTTCATATATACTCCGAAAAAAGCCCAAATAACAGCAAGAGCAAACGGATAATTTTTCTCAAACCACAGCATGTAAAACGCTAGCCCAAAAACCATGAGAAGTATCAGTACTGTAATATATTGGCCTTCAATATCCATAGGCTGCCATCCTAGCGCAACCAAAGCTACCACAGTATTCACGGCAAAAGCGACAGTAATCCAACCGAAATAAGTGTTGAAAAAGAGATAAGAAGTCATTTTATATTTAGACTGCGTTTTGTGAGTAAGGAAAAATTCCACAGCCAGAAGAATCAGGAGAATAAACATCATCACCCACGAAAGTAGAATTTTATCCTGAATCCAGACAATAACCCATAACGAATTAAAAATCGCTGCAAAAGTGAAGATTATAATTGATTTTTTTTGCCCCGGAAACGCAGCACCAGGAGCTTGAAACATCATTGTCCACCACAAGCCCAGTGAAAACATCCCAAAAACATAAATAATACCCCATATCCCAAACGTAAATCCCGCCGGAGTCAAAAGATTAATATATTTATCGGAAATATTGGATATACCATATTTTAAGTGATTGTTTGCATGGACGTTTGCATAATTAATGTAAAGGCTTCCCAAAAAAACAATTGTCGCCATCGTCAGCAGTGCAATACGCCCTATTTTTTTACTGTTTGCAGGCATGAATCCCTCCTCTGAAACTATTTAAATAAAATATAAGCATCCAAATCAAAGATATCAAATATAGAAAAAATTTTATCATATGTTATAATGCTGATGGAGAGATCTTTTACAGGAAAAAACGTTTATTTTCGATTACTTTTTAAATTTTCTTTCAGGAGATGCAGCAAAAAACGATTTTACTAATCAGCCGGACTTTAATGATCCAGAACTGTTAAAGCAGCAGTTTATCATGTTGTTAAGAGAAGTTTGATTTGGCACTATTATAAGTTTAGTTTGGCACCCGAACGAAGCTAAACGTTAACGATCTTAAGAGGTAATTTAAGAGAGAAAACCAGCGACATCTGAGATCTGAAGAACCTACATCTTGCCTGAACGCTCCATAACCTTATTAAACTTAAGGAAGAAAACATAACAAAAAACAAACCCCTCAACGCGCCCTTTGGATGGATGGTCGGCAAGTCCAAACTCCGGCCAACCCTCGCAGCCCTGATCCCCGAGCAGGATATTCCTATGAAAAACAGAAAAATTCAACACTGTGTCGAAGTATTCGGCGGGATTGCGTGGCTTTTATTATACAAAGACACACTCCATCTCACCGACATCCAGAAAGCCGCCGGCACTTTGATTAAATACGGCTGGAGTTTTTCGGGTCAGGGAACGTCTTATGCATTCGAAGTCCTCAACAGCGCGCAAACTTTAATATCAAAAATATCCGAACTCCGCGAGCGTTTCCGAAACCTCGCTATCTCAAACGAATCTTTTGAAAAATGCATCAAACGCTGGGACCAGGAAAATACTTTTCTCTACCTCGATCCTCCGTACTTCGGAGCAGAAAACGTCTACCCGGGCATCAACTTCGGAGTCGAGTGGCATGTTCTGCTCTCCGAACTCCTCAAAAATTCCAAAGCGACTTGGATGCTTTCCTACGGCGACCACTCCGTTATCCGCGAGCTTTACAAGGACTTCCACATCACCGAGGCAACCGTCAAATACTCCGGCCTCGCCAATTCCAAAAAACACCCCAACACCCCCGAGCTCGTCATCACCAGCCCCCTGCACACACAAAAAAAATTAAACAGATCGGCAAAAACAACATAACCCTCTCTCGATACTTTTGAGAGAGGGTTATTGATTCTATTTTTGAGAAAAAATAAAAGCTTAACAAAAAAACAGCCTATGTTATAATAAAACAATAGG
>NZ_FOKY01000007.1 GCF_900112165.1 Brevinema andersonii | reverse complement strand
TGGAAGCCTAAACCTCCTTTCTTATAACTATAAGTATTGATAAATACAGTAGTTAAACATTTTCTAAACATTTTCAGAAAGGAGAAAATCTATGTCGTCGGTTATGAAGTTAAATTTTCATAAAATTTCTCTTCGTGTATAGGTATATTCTACTCTTAGAGTATTTAAGAAGAATAAGAGGGATGAAAATATCTTATGTCGTCGGTTTTTGTCTTGTTTTTTCCTCCTAATACTGTTATATATTATATCCTTTAAGTCTCAAACTAAACTTTAAATAATCTCATACTAAACTTTACATAACAACAGGCTTGAATCCTATGATATTAAAACCAGCTTTCCAACGATTTCACAATTTAATTGTAGAAATTTCTCCTGAATTTACTTTTGGAGGACCTGCAGGGCGAGGAATGCTGGCTTTAATATACAGACCTTCAATATATTATTTTAACAGCATTGGTCTTGATCCTAGCAAGTACTATTTCCATAACAGAGAGTCTGTTATCTTAAAAGCTCGTGACTTTTTTTTCCGTCATGATATCAAGTTAGGATACAGTTTGACCGGTAGAGGGATGTCATTTGCTGTAGTTTCGTTGTTGGAACACACTTTGTCCTCAGGAAGACTCGTTAGAGCAGGAATATTTGGAGCTTTTTCATAGGAAAAAGCTTCCCAAGAAGTATCCGTCACTTATTCCATATTTCCGTGGGCAAGTAGGTACATGGCTGGTAGATCGTTATCTTAAGCAACATTTTGCTATACAAATAGATACAGGTATAAAATGGAAATTTAATTAAAACTTAAATATAAGGAGAAAAGAATGAAAAAAATATTGGTTTTCAGTTTTTTGACCATCTTGACATCAACAATTGACAGTTGGTCGCAAGTTAAAGCAGAAGATATTTTAGGATCGTGGGTGATGCCCTCCGATAAAGAAAGCGGGCATAATTTAGATACTGTTGTAGAAATTTTCGAACATAACGGCAAGTTTTATGGCTATGGTTATGCATATCTCGATGGATCTGTAAATAATCAGAAAGATGCTCAAAATCCTGATCCTGCACTAAGAGATCGTAATATTAGTGATGTGATTTTTCTGTATGAGCTTGTATTTGATGGCAAAGAGAATGGACGAATGGTGAAATTTACCGACCAAAAGACGGAAAATATTTCTATAACCGCACTAAGCTATCAGATGACAAAAAGAAATTAATTTTAAGATCTACTATAGATAAAGCTGGAGTTTTTGGTGTTACACAGGAATGGTCTCGGTTGGCAAATACTTCTAAGTTTGATGAATTAAGAAAGTCAAAAAGTACATTAATTTCTTTGCTTTCTACTGTAAAAAAACATAAAAAATAATAAAAACTCCCCATTTCGGGGAGTTTTTATTTTGATGTATTGCCTGCTATATTAAGTGCTTCCCAAGTTCGTGCAAATGGTGGCGCATAAATAAAATCTAACATACCTAATTCATCAACCGTCATTTTTTTGAAGATAGCTGCTGCTAATGCATCTACTCTTAAAACGGCATCTTGAGGACCACATATTTGTCCTCCTAACAAAATCCGACTATTATTATCATAAATCAATTTAATATATAGAGGAGTTTTACCGGGTATATAGCTGGTATGGTTGAAATCTTGAATAGTATTGGTACTGTAATTATATCCAGCACTCTGTGCTTCATGTTCGCTGATACCCGTACGTCCTGCTTCGAAATCCATAAAACGTAGCGCTGAAGACCCAAGCGTGCCTTGGAATTTTATATTTTTCCCTGCTAAAATATCCCCTAAGCATCGTCCTAATTTATTTGCACTTGTTGCTAAAGGAATATAACGTTGCTGATTAAGTACACAATGTTTTATAGTTGCGCAGTCTCCTGCTGCATAGATTCCTTTAATATTTGTTTTTGCTTGGTCATCAATGATAATTGCACCATTGGGAAGCATTTCCAAACCAATATTTTGACACCATTTGGTTGCTGGACTAAAACCTGCAGCAATAATTACAAGATCTGCAGCATAAGTGTTTGTATTTGTATGGACAAATTGGATTTTTTTCTTGCCACTGAATTTTATTACTTTTTCTTCTAATCTAAGATTAACGCCATGTTTTCGGATGGTGTTTTCCAAATGTTCGGTAATTTCAGGATCGAATACTCGACTGCTCACTCGCGAATCCAATTCAATAATGGTTACCTCTTTTCCTTGATGCAACATAGCTTCTGCTGTTTCCAAACCAATAAATCCTCCACCGATAATTACAACTTTTTCTACATTTGGAAGAGCTGTACGCAATGCTGCACCGTCTTCCATTTTAGTTAATGTATGAACCCCCTCCAAATTAATACCTTCTATGTTTGGAATAAAAGGAGCAGCTCCTGTGGAAATAAGAAGTTTATCATAAGGTAAAGTGATCATCTCCTGAGTTTGTGTGTTTTTGGCTGATATGGTGTTTGCTTGAGGATCCAGAGAAATTGCTTCGTGAAATAAGCGTACATCAATATTTATTTTTTGAAATGCTTCTAAAGGACGAGCGATCATTTCGTTTTGGTCGTCAAATTCGCTTGCAACAAAATACGGCAGCCCACAAGCTCCAAAGGATACCAAATTTCCTTTTTCCAACACAATAATATTAGCGTTGGGGAGGTTTTTTCTTAAACGTGAAGCTGCTGACATTCCTGCAGCATTACCCCCAGCAATTATTATATTCATATTTCCCTCTTTGATTAGATATTTTCTTGATTTTCACTAGAATTGTATTTCTTGATATCAAGAGTGTTTAATTCTTTATCGGTACTAACAGCAGAGGTCATTGCTCCAGCAACGTTGACCATTGTCCGTGCCATATCAATGATGGGATCAATTGCTAAAACAATAGCCAATAAGTTAAAATGCTGGCTCAAACCAATTCCAGAAAGCATAATTGATGCTGCCATAGTCGCGCTACCTGGAATACCTGCTATACCTAAAGAACCTAATATTGCTACCATAACCACCATAATCATAAAATTTAAATCAATAGGTGTCCCTGTCATGCGTGCTACCAACATTGCTACCATTGCTGGAAAATAACCTGCACAACCATTCATGCCTACTGTTGATCCGAGAGATGCTACGAAATTGGCAGTTCCTGTGTTGACTCCTAATTTTTCTTCTAGAGTTGAAATAGTCATTGGTAGGGAGCCTATAGATGAACGGCTTGAAAATGCCATCAACCATGCGTTCATTGATTTTTTGACGAATGTTATGGGATTGAGTCCGTGTACTAAGATAATAACCATATAAACAATAATCATAATTGCTGATGCAATATATACTAAAATAATAAATGTCATAGCTTCTCTGATAGCGGACATACCATTGGAAATAAGTGTCTGGGCTATCAAAGCAATAACTGCATAAGGCATAAATTTAATGATAGTCATAGCCATGGACATAACAATTCTATAGATAGCTTCGATTAGGTCGTTGAACACTTTCATAACAGCCTGATATTTTTCTTTGCTGGACATAATACGTGCAGAAAACCCAATGAATGATGCAAAAATAACAACACCGACGATATTTTCGTTAACCATTGCAGCAACAGTGTTTGAGGGAATTAAACCGAGCAATACACCAACAATATTAGTGACTTCACGAGCAGCTCTTGTACTTTCTTTGACAGCAATATCAGCTCCGAGATCGACGATAGATGATAAAATGATACCAACAATTGCTGCGATTCCTGTAGTAAATAACAACCAAAACAAAGCGTGATTAATTAATGCTTTAATATCGATACTGCTCTGTAAATTGAGGATAACACGGATCATTGATGCAAGAATGATGGGAATAACCAACATTCTGATAAAACTAACAAATGCAGTCCCAAATAATGAATACCAAGATATACATTGTTGAATCCAAAGGCTCGATTTTATTGTTTCAGGTGTTGGAAATCCTGAAATAGCTTGGATTCCGAGCCCTAAAATAATCCCAATGATCAAGCCTACAAACATCCGGATAGAAAAATCGATTTTTTTATTTTCTAACACTTTTATAATAAAAAAACATGCTATTAATAAAATTAATGATAAAGCAGCCATTGGTTCTGATAGAGCTAAAAAGTCTCTAAAAAACGGGTTTTGAAACATTGCTTTCTCCTTAGATTAGATATGTTTAAATTATACTATGTTTATATGAAAATGCAAATATATTAAATAAAGACTTTATATTTGACAATGTCTTTTTTTTCTTTTATAATGTAAAGGTCTATGTAGGAGGCAGACATGAAAAAGAAATTGTTTTATAGCCTGGCGGCATTTTTTATTTTTATTTCTTGCGGCAGTGCAACCAATAGTGGCCAAATTACTGTTGCTGTACCTGTGGAAGCGGTTTCTTTAGTACCTTATCAATCAAATGATACGCATACTCATAGAATTATGAATCAAATGTTTGAACGGCTTTTTGATATGGATAAAGATGGGAATATTATTCCTGTATTAGCGACTGATTGGCGTTATGTTACTCCTACTGAACTTGAGATAGATATCAGACCGGATGTTAGATTTCATAACGGTAGTATATTGACAGCTGAAGATGTTGCTTATAGTATTAATACGGTGATATCTTCACCTGCATTTCAAACACTTTTCGGACCTATTAAATCTGCTACTGCTATTAATGATTTGAAAGTAAAAATAATCTTAAAAGATCCTACAGCATTTGCTTTAGCACTACTGACGCATGCTGGTATGATTATTGTCAATAAGAAAGTTGTGGAAAGTCAAAATGCCAATTCAGAACATGTAGGTACGGGACCTTTTATGTTCTCGCATTGGAATAGGGGTCAAAATATTATTTTTCACAAATTTAATGATTATTGGGGGACTCCTGCTAATGTTCAAACATTAAAATTTCTACTTGTTGCGGATTCATCAGCACGCTCTATTGCGATAGAAACAGGTGAAGTTGATATTGCCTATGATATTGATGGTAGTGATCGTGAAAGATTAAAACAAAATCAACAGCTGACTTTTTTAGAAATGGCATTGCCTCGTATTGAATATTTAGGTATTAATGTTGGAAAATCACGAAATCCTATGTGGAAAAATGAAAAAATCCGTAATGCGGTTGCATCCAGTTTAGATTATCAAGGCATTATTAATGCTATATTATTTGGAGCAGGTGATATTGCTTCTTCTGTAATTCAAAATTCTGTTGTAGGTTATTATGATGGATTACCTCAACGTGAACGAGATGTGGCTTTAGCAAAAAAGCTTCTCAAAGAAGCCAATATTTCTGAAAATGTAAAAATTACCTTATGGACTACAGAAGGATTGAGGCAGAAAATTGCAGAAGTTATTCAGGCTAATCTCTATGAATTAGGTTTTAATGTCACTGTTGATATTTATGAGTGGGGTAAATATTTGGAAGCAATCAAAAATGGAGATTCAGAGTTATTTTTGTTAGGATGGACCAGTGTACCAGCAGATGCAGATTTAGGAATTTATCCTTTATTACATTCGTCTAGTTTCGGCCCAAAAGGGAATTTTACTTTTTATTCTAATTCTATAGTTGATAATACGTTAGATGTTGCTCGACAAGAACTCAACCCACAAAAACGTAAGCGTTTATATCAAACTATACAAGAGCAAATATATAAAGATGTACCTTTAATTCCTTTGTACTATCCATATCAGAATGTTGTGGTACAAAATAATATTGAAGGATTTATGCTTAATCAGTTTTCTATACATAAATTAGCATCAGTAGGAAAAAAATAAATTATTGATTTTGGTAATTAGTATCCATTTTCCGAAAATAGACTAATTTATAGCGTAATCCTTTATGTTCTAAGGAATTTTTCTTAATTGAAAATTGATGTTTGGCTTGAATTAACTTTTTCTTAAGCCCCATTTTATATTCCTAACTCATCCATTAAACGAATATATAAATGATAGAAATCTTTGTGAATAAGTTCTTCTATTTTTGAATCTGGTAAAAATTCAAGTAAAGTATCTAATTCTTTTAAAACTGCTGTAAATTCTTCCTTTGATAGTGTAGTAAACGGTGATGATGACATAGGGATACTGTTGTTTAATAAAGTAAGAGTGTCTTCTGAAATAATTTTTTCTTGAGGAAGAATAATGTCAGTTGGGTGAATATCGTCAATTTCAATAGTTGTTGGTGTTGAATCTTCTTTTTCATACTTTACTATTTCTTCTTCTTCTTCTTCTTCTTCTTCTTCTTCTTCTTCTATTGCAATATTATTAAATTCTGATAGATTTAAAGAAATTTTATTTTCTTCTAATTCTTGAGGAATAAAATTAGTTAAATAGTCAATTTCATCTTGTGGTGTTAAAGTAGATGTATTTATAGTATAATCTGAGATATCTGGTGTTATGGGAGTTGAAAATTGATCATCATTTATTTCTGAAGAGATAATGTTTTCGATCTGTTGCTCAAAATCATCATTGTCCTCAGTAGTCAGCTCACTATTTTTATAAGAGATACTAATTTCTTCTAGAGGAATATTCTGAAATGTTTGATGAACTTCTTTATCGAAATCTGCGAAAATCTGATCTAAATCATTATTTGAAGAAGAGATAGGTGACAGCAGTCCTTGATTAAGAGAAGCTAATGTACCTTTTAGTTCTTCGAGATTTTGTTCTAGTTGATTGACTTCGATGTCAAATTGATTAAGCATATCATCTAATTCATCGTTTTGTGTTGAAAAATCAGAAATTTCATTTAACATATCTTCGCTTTCCTTAAGCACATTTTCATGAGAATTTAGAGAAAAATGGTCTTTATTATGGTATGGAATAAGTCCGTCCGATTTAGTAACCTCTTCATTTTCTAGGGATGAAGATGTATGATGATTATTCCATCGAGCAAAAGCATCCAATTCCGAAATTTCTTCTTTTTCTAAAAATTCAGGTCTAGGTAAAAGAGAGACTTCATTCTCAGGAGCTGGTTGAATATTAAATTTTTCTTCCAATTCACTTTCTGTAGGTGTATCACTAAAAATCTTGTCTAAATTTGGATCTAATGGAGTAAAATGTTTTTCTTGAAGGAAATCCGGTGTTTCTATAGGAGTTTCAAGATTTTCTTTTTCCAAATCAAAAATTTCCACATGTAAATTTTCAGACATAATAATTTCCTCAACTTATCCTGAAATATTGATATTTTTTATTTCAAGAGTATTGTTTTCTTCTTTATTTAATAATTCATCCCAAGCAGATTTTAAATTTTGTAGGATTTCAGATACTTCCTGTAAAATATCACTCTTTTTTTGAAGATTTGCTTCTAAAAGACGTCTGTGTATGTATAAATATAATTGTGATAAAGTATTTGAAATTTCTCCTGCTTCAAAATTAAGTGATGACAATAACTCTCCTACAATATTTTGCGTTTTAATGATATTTTCATTGGCTTTTTCGTAGTTTTTTTGATTAATGGCATCAATAGCCAGTTGTGTAAAACGGACAGCCCCACTGTAAAGCATGACAACTAATTTAATACTGCTTGCGGTTTCGATGTCATTTGTTTTGTAAACGTGATGCCCTTGCATGAAACACTCCTATTTTAAGATGATAATATTTACATCGGATTTTTTTTGAAAAATATTTAGATATGATGACCTTTTTTCAGAACAAATAAAAGTGCCTGAAGCATTACAGATGAATCTGCTTTGTTTTTGCCCGCAATATCAAATGCGGTTCCATGATCTGGTGAAGTGCGGATAAACGGAAGTCCTGTAGTAACATTCACTCCATCATAAAAATGAAGCAGTTTGAATGCTGTTAATGCTTGATCATGATAAGGCGAAACTACTATATGATATTTTCCTTGTTCGGCGTTACGGAAAACAATATCTCCTGGAATCGGGCCTTGAATATTATATCCTTGATTTTGGAGTTTTTGAGTCACCGGAATAAAAATATTTTGTTCTTCTAATCCTATAGTTCCGTTTTCGCCAGCGTGAGGATTGAGTCCAGCAACTGCTACGATAGGAGATTCAGAATGATAAATTTTAGCAAAAGAATGGGCATGAATAATAGCCTGTGTGAGACGTAATGCTGTAAGTGAAGAGGAGACTTCAGACAGCGGAATATGTATAGTTGCTAATAAAGTAGACCAATTCTCGCTCCAAAAAATCATTTCGGTTTCACAACAAAACTGTTCTGCTAAATAATTTGTATGGCCTGTGAATTTTTTGCCGGCAAGAACAATAGCAGCTTTAGAAACAGGTGCCGTCACGAGTCCAGAATATTGCCCTGTCCTTAATAAGGAAACAGCAATTTCAAGATTTTGAAATGCGATTGCTCCCGCTGAAGCAGATATTTTGCCAAAATCAGGAATAAAATCATGAGCAGAAATGTAATATTTTAACGAAGGATATAATCTTGAAATTATATTACAAGAAAATTGATCCCCAATTATTTCAATGCGTTTTAATTCTTGTGGTACTAATTGGGATAGCATATCACAAGTGATTTCAGGACCAATGCCATTAGGATCTCCTAAAGTAATAATGATTTTACTCATTATTCAAATAATTTATGAATCTCATTAGCTATGTTTGCAGAAGGATTTATACTGATATGACAATGTCCGTCCCACATTACACCGTTTTGAATGATTAATTCTGGTGAAGTGATGTCGCCTAAAATTTTTGCTGTAGGTAGCAACATTGTACGCACATGAGCAACAATATTTCCCAGTACGGTTCCTTCAATAACAATGGAGGAAGCGGTAATATTTGATTTAACACGTCCCAATTTACCGACAGTAATATGTTCTGTATTAAGATCGTTGCCTAAAAAGGTGCCATCAATACGTAATTCACCCTGCAATTGAATCGTACCTTCAAAGGTAGAATTTTCGCCGATAACGTTGTTTTTATTGGTGATTCGGTGTGGCATAACAAAACTCCTACAATTCTTTTTTATTTTCATTTATATTGATAGTATCGATAATATCTTTTTCTGCAATATGAAGATATTCCTCAAGTTCTTGAGTAAATGTCAGGCATTCTTCAAGTGCTACTTTTAACGTTAACCCATAAATACGGCTGTCCGGTGATACACCACTGATGTTCTTATTGAAATCCTCTTCTGTAAAAGAAGAATCATTTTGTATATTATAAATATAATTTTTTATACTTGTAATAAAAATGAGTAATTTTTGCAATAAATTTTGATATTCTTTTTGACTAATAGATTGTTTCATATTGTGTTGTTTTGTTTTTCCGTAATAATCTGTTCCAAAATCAATATAGTTGATATAATTTTTAAATAATCTTAAAATTTCTTGATATTGTAAATAAATTATTTCTCTGATATTGCTAGTTTTTGAGGATGAAATTAAAATTTTTTGTGTAAATAAGTTTAAATAATTGTCATTAAAATAGTTAATGATTGAATAAAATTCGTTAATAGGTTGCTTTCCATATTTTGAATATTGCTCGATAGGAACTTCTGCTAAAGCCATAAAATCTTCTATTGATGTTTTATAGTTTGCTTCTTTTGAGGTTGAAACTTGTATGCTTTTTTCTAAATTATTAGCTGTAATATTATATTTTTTGAGATCTTCCCATGTTAATTCATATTTCTTCAATTTTTCTAAATCATGTTTTATCTGTTTAAGATCTTTATATATCTGGAGTAATTTTTCTTGATCTTTCAAACCAATACATGATAATTCGAATTTTCTTTCCAAGATTTTTAATTTATTGTAAATAGGCTCTATATAGCCATCCACTTCACTGATATACATAAAATTTTCCTCACAATCTGTAAATTAATAACAGTATAGTTGATTTATACTAAAAAATCAACTAAATGGATGGTTTATTTTTTAGCTTGATTTTGTAATAATTGCGGAGCTTCATAAGGTTTCATGATAATTTTGTTATCTTTTTTAACAAAAGAGCCGCTATTTTGCGGTGTTGAAATTTCTAAATGTGCATCTCCAATTGTTAATTTTACACCAGGCATAATCTTTTTTTCTACAGAAATCATCGCTTCTGAGTGGTTTAATCGTATTTGTTCGTTAATGTGCTCGATAGTTTGTAAACCTTTATTTTGTTGTTTTTTCAAAGCAAAAAGATTTTGTTCCAGCTGGTGTACTTTTTGCGGAGGCAATTTGCTGGATAATCCGTTAATTTCGTCCTTCATGATGCCATATTGTTTTTCTTTTTCCTTTACGAACAGATGCATTTTTTCGAGTTCATTAAGTAGTTGAGCAGAATATCCTGCTTCAATCTGCGTTTCGATATATGATTCCGCGCCGATTTGTTTAGCGTAAATGCGATTTTTAGCTTGTAATATGCCGCCTGCAATAATTGATTTTTTGCCTCCCAGTACAATAATATTTTTTTGGCAGATTACTTTGCTGTGAAGAATAGAGTCACTTACGATAATGTTTTGCCCTACTGATAACTGGCAACGTTCGATAAATTTGGCATATAAGCTGCCACTGCATTCTATATGTGCTTCGTCTTTTCCTTGGATTCCTTTGTGTGCAATAATATCGCCTTCAGCATGAATGACGCATTTGCCAACATGCCCATGAATTTCAATGTTTCCTCCGGAATGTACGGAAAATCCGTCATTGACATTCCCTTTAATGATAATGCTGCCTAAGAAATCAATGTTTCCTATGCTTAGATCGACATCACCAGCTACTTCAAATGACGGATCAACGCAAAGCTGATTGTTTTTGTTGAGGTACACTTGGCCGGTTGTTGCTGCAATGGCTTCCAAACCGTTTTTTGAAATAGTTATGTTATCTCCGATATTCCAAGCTAATTCTTTACCAGGTATTGCTTGGATAATTTCTCCTGATAAAGTCATACCGTTGGTGCCGTTGGTGGGAGGATGCATCACCGCAACAACATCACCTTTATGGACGTTGTGGATTATGTTTAATTCTTTGAAATCTACACTTCCGTCAGGGCGCACAGCATATTTAATACGATCTTCACCTACTGGAAAGGAGTATTCAATATAAGCATTAGTCCCGTTTTGGACTGGCGTACCTTCTGCGATTGGAATAGAGATTTGATATAGTTCATTATCTAGTGCTTCTGTTACAGCAAGTTCATTGATACCGTGGACAACACCTATTTTTTTGAGGCCGTCAATTATCTCATTTTTTTCAGGTATTCTACCTTTATTTCCTGGATTTGAAATACTCAGAAATGCTGTCATATCATTTTTGTCAGTGCTGATTGAAAAAGTAGCATCCTGCTCTGATTTGATATATGGAGCAATAATTAATGTTTCTCCTGGACTTTTTAATGCCTTTTGGATCAGAATATTATTAATATCTGTGATATTCCGGCGTTCCAATTCTGCTTCGATGTCTTTAGTATATACTGGTTTTCCTATACCTTTTGGAGGGTAAACAACCAATTCTAACCCTTTTTTTCTCATGATCAAACGGAAAGTGCCATTTTTATTTTGAGCTAACTCGTTATTTTGAGTGTAGTCACTTTTTTTCTTCAGGGAAGACAGAACTTCTGGTTTGATCGAAATTAAGTATTGATTAGGAATTTTAAACCAACCCAGAAAACCAGGATTTCCTTTTATTAGTTCTTCGCAGATCAAGTAACTACTATCAATTCCGAAAATATCCACTGCTTTCTTCAGTGCCTCTTTCCGAGAAAATGCCAGAACTTCAATATCAGAGTGCTTAGCATGATCTGCAATTTGTTGAGCGTCCTGCAGCAATTCCGCCCATTGATCACGCTCTATTAACTCTCTTAACCGATCCATAATTCACCTTACCTATTTTAATTTTCTTTCATGGATAGAGCCAATTCCTAAATCATGCCTATATTTTGAAATGGTTCTGCGTGCAATGGAATGTCCCTGCTTCTTTAAAATAAGAGCAATACTATCATCCGAAAGAGGTATATTTTTGTCTTCATTATCAATAATTTTTTTTATTAAGCTTTTGACGATCAGACTGTTGCTTTTTCCTACTTTGTGTGTCAGGAGGGATGAAAACGGATAAATTTCGCCGTTAAACATAAAATGTCTCCCTGATAGAGCTCGTGAGACGGTAGAAATATGGCGGCCCGTGATTTTGCCGACTTCTTTCAATCCAACAGGCTGTAATGGAGATGGGCCTCCCAGAAAAAAATCTTTTCGTAAATTTACTAATGCATCAGCGTGTTGTTGTAGGCCTTGTTTTCTGAGGGTTAAAGCATCCAAAAGTAATTTTGCTTCTTTCCCTTGTTTTGAAGATACTGCTTGCAAGGGTATGATGATTTCTTCCGTAATGTCGCGATAAGGTATCACTGAAATATGATCAGCATGAATTTTTATTTCAAAATCCGGAATAATTTTCAATGTTTGTGTTCCAAGGGGACTAAGAGGAATTTTTTTAATATGCTCTAAAGCCTGATCAATTTCGTGTTGAGGAAGTTTTAATTTCTTATATAAAAATTCCTTACGGATTTTGTTTTTTTTGAAATGTGTAATGACTTTTGCTATTTGATGTTCTACAGAAGTTTCTCCAAATTGATTTTTTGTGATAAATTCTAAGTATTCATAGTAATCAATTGAACCAAGTCCGAGATAAGAACCATGCATGATTTTTTTTCTCAGGAATTCTGTACGCTCGGCATCAAGCGATAATGAATCACAAAGTTTTTGAGAAGTGGTTTCTAAGAATCCTTGGCTGTTTAGGCTTCCAAGAATCAGATAAAGTATTTTATCGTCATTTGCGTCCTGCAGGTCGAGGATCAATTCTTCGCGGATTTCTTGATAGAAATTTGTTTCCTGTGCTAAAATTTCATCAATGGCAGCAGGGTAGGAATTTTTATTTTTTTTCGCGGTTTCAAACGAGCGCGTCTTAATAAAAGGATTGTGTTCTGATATCGAATCAATAAGTATAGTAATTTGTGCTCTATTCATCGATAAAATAGATAATTTTTGTTTCATAATCTGCGAAAAAATAAATGTCTGATCGGACCTTTGCTCGAAATTCACATATTCCTTCTTTTTTTTGTTATATCTTATTTTCGGTCACATTTCCTCATATAATGAGTTCTTTATTAATATTCCTCTATTCTATCCAAGAAATTGCTGAAGAATCAAATTTTTTAGTAAGATTAGAATAACTTTGTTGCTGCGTTTTCAATTTTTCTTCTGTGCTGTTAAGCTTATCCTGCACTTGTTGGATGTTAATTTGATAGCTATCAATAGTATTCTTATTTTCGTATAATTGTTTGTATACGCTTCTTAGAATTTTATATTGTTGGTTGACTTCATTAATATTTCGTTCTGCTTCTCGAATTTCTTCCAACAATTGCCGTTCTGTTTCAATTATTTTAATGATATATGAACTATCTTCTTGTGTATTGTCGGCAAAGTATTGGTAAAGGGCATCCAAGTTCTCACTGGTGCTCCCGTAAGTATCTTCCGGCATAAAACCCTCTAAAACTAGAGAAATACTTGGTATATTGTCTTCATTTTGTAAGGTTTCTAGAGTTTGGGCAGCTGTTTCTTTGATGAGAAATTCTTCATTAGCAGCCATGTTTGATTCGATAGTAAATGTAATAGGAATGTTTAAAGTGGCTACTACATTGCCATTTCGTAGTCCTTGTGCTGTTAGCGTTGCTTGGAATGTGCTGCTTGTATTGTTGATACTACTGATTTTCCAGCCTACAAATCTTGCCGAACTTTGAGGTCCTAGGTCTTCTAGGGTTTTAGGATTGGAGCTGAGCATATTAAATCCAGGAGGAATTTTCAAATCCAGATTAACTTGATCGAAAATTTCGGTTGATGTATTTTGAACCCAAAAATCAAGCCTGATAGGATTCTGATCCTGTGCGCTCATTACGCTGGAATTAATTTTTAATCCGTTGTTACTGGTGTTGATCACCCCTGAAATCCCAATAATAGTCGTAATAGAGCGTGATGAATTAGGGCTGAGTTCTTGAGGATTATAATACATGACAACGGCTGTATCTTGATCGGAAAGCAGGTTGCGTGGATTATGTCTTATAGTCCAAGGATTAGACAATGCATTGTTAAGTGACGTAAAAAGGATACGATCTGGCTTGGTCGTTCGTGACGACTGAAGAATACCTCGTACCGTATAAGGCGATAGTTGTCCTGATTGATCAGTACTAAACCAATATTCAGGAATATCGCTACTACTGAGTTCAGTTTCTGTATTAATTTCTATGTCTCCCGGAAGCATAAAAGGAATATCCTGTCCATCCCCAGGAGTTGGGTCCAATACCAAACGTGCTCCTATTTTTTGGATACGGCCGCTGTTATTTCTGAACTGATATGTTACCGAAACCGCATCATTAAGCAGCGTATCGGGATTTTTGATAATAGAGATAATTTGCAAAATATCAACATCACCCAAGCGCCATGCATAAAGTATTTGATCTCTCGCTTCGGAAATGATCGGCACAGAAAGCCAACGCCCTTCAGGCGACCCGAAGACAATTGGTGTTCCATTGATATTTAAGGTAGTAAAGTTAAGAGCATTTTGGATTTGACCTAAAATAGCGTTTTCTGATAGAATTTTATCCTGAACAGGAGTCAATGGAACAATAAATTCTGGCGCGTTCAATGATGTAATTTTAGGAAGATATGGATTTTGTGCATCGGCAATAATATAACGCCCTGTTTGAGGATCAAGGCTCACTTTAAGAAATTCGTTGCTGATACTGACCCAATTATCTTGAGAATAAAGTGCATGAGGTAAAAAAACAAGAGTGATGATAACAATATACTTTAATTTTGACAGAGACTGACACAACATATTTTCTCCTGATTTTTTTATTTTCATCATGGCGAATTTCCATCTTTAGCTGCGAATGCCTGGCGGTTTGAAATAGCTTTGGATCTGATGCTGCTTATTTTTTCTAGCAGTTCGAGTTTTTTTTCTTTTACCATAAGCAACCGTTCTTTGAGCTGTAAAATATTTTCGATTCTTACGATTAATTCTTTTTTCGACTCAATTGCTAATGCCTTTTCCTGACTCGAATTGATAGCATTTTGAGCGTCGGGATTTTTATTCTGATAAGAGTCTGTTTTGAGCTGTGCAATCAAAATCCTTACGTCGTAAGACATTGCAGAATCAGGGTATTCCGAAAGAATTTGTTCCAAAGTTCTAAGTGCTGCGGGGTAATTTTCTTCCAAAAGATAGCCACGAGCTATCCAATACAAAGTATTATCAGCTAACCCATCCTGACCTCCGTAATTGAAATTGTAAGTGCGTAGGATCTCAATTCCTTCTTTGGAATTGCCTGATAAAATATAGCTTTTTCCCAGCTTAAACAATGAACTTGTATACTCTTCAATTTCTGTGTATTCTTGAGCAACTGCTTTATATTGTTCTATTGCCTGGTTATATTTTTTTTGTATGAAGTAGATGTCACCTAAATAGAAATGGGATTTTCCTTTATAAAATCTTACAGCACGCCAGTCTTTCGAACGGAAAGGAAATGCTGAAATACTTCGAAAAGAAATTTCTGCTTGTGTTAAATTGCCTTCAGTCATATATTGAAGCCCGACAATATAAAGCCTGTTGAGTGCATCTTCGGTGTATTTTGGTTCGTCTCGGAATGAAGCTGTATCAATAGTATCAAAAGTTTGAGAAAAATTAAATCCAGAGAATAGAAATACGAAAATAGCAGCAAAAAGTAAACTTTTTTTCATAATGCGCCTCAAAAAAATTCTACTTTAGAGATATCGGAATTAACAATCTTAAATCTGAAGTGGATTAATAAAAAAATCAAAAAAAGATGCTTGATTCTTTTTGAAAAATCAATTATGATTTATCTTCTTTATTCATTAAGGAGGCAGTATGCCAAAGGGAATGATAAAAAATCCTATCTTTGAAAAGCGTCTTATTAAAGTAACGCAACTCCTTTCTGCAGATGAGGCTCTTTTAACTGTTCATGCTCCTGATATTTTTTACCTTACAGGCTGCACGGGGAGTAATAATCATTTGCTTATTTTTCCTGATAAGGTATATTTGTTTACAGATGGGCGTTATCTTCTTCAAGTGGAGGAGCAATGTCAAGTTACTATTATTTTGGAGGAAATAGGGGTTAATAATCCTTTTGGTGCTGCATTAAAATCGATCTTAAAAGGAACTTCTCTTAAAAAGCTGAAATTTTCTACCGACAGCATGAGTTATCTAATGGGTAAATCTATGATCGAAGCACTTCCTCCTTACACTCAAGTTATGCAGGATGTGACGATTGCACAAACCAGAATGATCAAAGATGAACTCGAAATAGAAACCATTAGACAGAATACCTGTATCACTCAAATGGCATTTTTGTATATACAAAGCTTACTTAAACCAGGAATAACAGAATTGGAATTAGCGGCGGAGCTGGAATATTATTGCCGTAAGCAGGGTGCTTCTGCGGTGGCATTTGATATTATTATTGCTTCAGGAAAGAGAGCAGCCTTGCCTCATGGTGCTGCAAGTTCTAAAAAAATAGAAGAGGGTGATTTAATCCAATTTGATTTTGGAATTGTGAAAGATCATTATTGTTCGGATTTCAGTCGAGTTGTGAGAGTTGGTGAAGTGGATTCTAAGCTTCTTCAAGCAAGGCAAATTATTGAGGATACTATTAAAAAAGTACAACAAGATAGTCGTTGCGGGATGACAGGCAGTGAAATCGATAAGATTGCCCGTGATTATCTCCACCAACATGGGTATGATGAGTATTTTGTTCATGGATTAGGACATTCTTTAGGTCTGGAAGTCCATGAAAATCCACGTCTTAACCAAACTTGGAATTATCCTATTACTGAAAATATGGTGTTAACTGTAGAACCTGGAGTTTATTTTCCTGGTTTAGGCGGTGTACGTTTAGAAGATATTATGGTAATGCGTAGTACAGGATTTGAATATATTACTGAGTGTGGATATGATTTCTAAAGAAACAATTCAGAATATAATAAAAACAGTTTTTTGGAATTCTTGGATTAAAAGTTTTGTATTTTTTGCGATCTGTTTTGCGGCAACAGCATGGATTGTCAGCCATTTTTCTGATGTTTTTACTACATTTTTTAACTGGAGAAACAAAAATTTTTGGACAGGCTTGGCTGTTTTAATACCCACGGTCTTTTTAGTACCTACGTTTATGAATATGTTTTTGTTTATCAAGATTGTTCAAATTGCAGATAATACTCAAAAAACAAATAAATTAATCCAACAGTATATCAAAAACAAACAGCAGCCTGTATTAAAATCAGTGAAAAAACAAAATTTTAGTTTGGAGAAGAAAAAATGAATTATGAAGATATTAAAAAAGGTATGATTCTGAAATTTGAGAATGATTTGTGGTATGTGGCTTGGTGCCAGCATCATAAGCCAGGAAAAGGCGGAGCTGTGATGCGAACGAAACTTCGGAATGTGCTGCGTGGTAATATGTTGGAACGTGTTTTTAGAGGAGGAGATACTCTTGAACAGGCACGTGTTGATAATAAAACTGCTCAATTACTTTATCGTGATGGTTTGGATTTTGTATTTATGGATCAAGACACTTTCGAACAATATACGGTATCGGAAGATATCGTAGGAGATGCTGTCAAATACTTGAAAGATCAAATGCTTGCTGAATTGAAGATATATCAGGATGAAGTTATAGCAGTAGAGCCTCCTATGTTTGTGGAACTTGAAGTTGTTGAAACTGATCCTGGTCTCAGAGGAGATACAGTGAGTGGGGGTTCAAAGCCTGCTACTCTAGAAACAGGAGCTGTAGTTCAAGTACCACTTTTTGTGAATGTTGGTGAAAAAATCCGTGTTGATACCCGTGATGATCGTTATATTGAGCGTGTAAAATAGTTGACATTTGAAAGAGTTATTGCTATTTTTATACTGAATAAACGCACTATTCATTAGTGCGTTTTTTAGGAGATCATTATGGATCATGTTTTTATCAGAGCTGAACAGCCTGATGATCGTATGAAGATTGCAGAAGTACTAGTACGAGCTTTTAATCGTTTTGATGAATCAAATTTAGTTAATCGTCTGCATGCGAGTAAATTTTTTATTCCTCAATTTTCTTTAGTTCTTGAAAAGGATGAAAATATTGTTGGTTATATATTGCTGCATCCTATATTTCTTGTGAATGAAGAGGAAGAAGAATTTACTTGTTTGAGTCTGGCACCTCTGGCTGTGCTGCCTCAGCAACACGGAAAAGGATATGGTACTATGTTAATTCAAGAAGCAATAGCTCGAGCAAAAGAATCGACTTACCCTTTGATTATTGTATTAGGACTTCCGCAAGTATATACAAAATGCGGTTTTAAGACTGCATCAAAATATGGTATTAAATCACCTTTTGATGTTCCAGATGAATATTTTATGGTATACCAGCTTCATAAAAATGATATTTCAGGAACAGCAGTATATCCTGAAGTTATGTTTTAGCTCTGATAATGTCAAATAAAATCCCAGTCTATATAGACTGGGAGATGATTAACAAATATTAAATAGTTTTAGAAATAACTTTGAATTATTTTCCAAACATATAACCAAAAGATACAATAAGATTATAATTAATATAATTGATAGCTCTTAATGTTTTATTGTTTACTTTTTCATTAAGGAAATTATCGCCATCTTTATTATTATATGCAGGGAATAAAAAGTTAAGAGAATGTCTAAATCCTATTACAAATCCATTATTCATAATATATTGTGTACCGATAGGAAGGTTGATTCCCACGTGAAAAACACCCCCGGCTTCTGTACTGTGGTATTCATCGTATTCTGAAGAGTGGAGTGTCATGTTTCCAATAGCGAGATTAATACCTAGAATATCAAACATCAATTTAGCATTATCAAATTGACGTCCTACTGAATAAGTAGAACTAATATATCCATATGGTATGTCTAATCTGGCGCCTAATCCTGGCGGCAACTTTCTCTCAGCTATTGTAAGCATGGTGTCAAAATTCATACCAAAACCAATAAGTGCATCAACACCTTGTACTACAGAATTTTTTGTGCCGAAAAATTGATATCCTAAGTCTACAGCTATTACACCTCCAACAAAAGTTGTTGTTTCCTGCTGTATTTCTACTTCAGGGCGTTTTTTCCCATCCAAATATTCTAATGGTTGAGTAGTACTAGCAGATAAACCTCCTCCTGCTTTGATTACGAAATTGTGTGCCCCAACAGCAGAAAACGCAGGACTTATAGCTAAAACAAGTACTGCTAAAGTATACAGTCTTTCCATCTAAGATCTCCTTAAAATATTGCTCATATTGCCTCGAGCATATTTACATATGCATTATACTATATTTTTATTTTTGTGTCAACCGTAAAAATTGATATTGTATAATTTGGAATAATATGCAGAATAGACATGATGCATTTATAAATTGGCTATTCTTAAAGAATCTATTACCAATAAATCCAATTATCTTTCAAGAAGTCATATTTGATTGATTTATCTGTTTTTTTTGGTCAGAGATATGTCGTAATGCTCTAAAAACGTTTGTACACTGTAAATAAATGCAATCCATATTAAGAAATTAGCTGGCGTAAGATATCGTAATTGTATGGAAACTGAAGAAATCATTCTTAATAAGGATCCAATACAACCCGTGATAATCAATACAGTGCAAAAAGATCGGTCTTGTAGAGGGTATATCATGAAAAAACGTTTGGAATATAAAAGATATAAGGAAAAAATGCTAAGAAAAAAATAGAACCATTGTAGAAAGAAAAACACGAGAACTATTTCTGTGGTTCTGATGAATGTTTTCCTAAGAAATTCAACAATATTAAATGAAGGGTGGGATAATCCTTTTTGATCCAATATATCTTGATGAAAAGCTGGTTCATAAAGAGAATGCATCTCAACAAAATAACCCTTCATTGTTTTAAGCCGAAAAAATAAATAATAAGGAAGATTATTTATATAAATTGGCAGTGCTTTCTTTAGTGTAAGGCCAGACTTCCATGAAGTTCCGCTTAAAAGTTTCTCATTGACTCCTGTATTCTCAAATGTTATATAATCAACATGAATGTTTGTACTGCTTAAAATAGTGTCCAAGACCTGATTGCGATTAGAACCTCGATTATTCTTCTTTTAATATTTCATCAGGGATCAGCAGTTCTTTTTTATAATAACTCATTCCTGTAATATCGTAAATTGTAATGAGTTCAATACTGTTGATTGTGCTATCATAATCTTTGATATTCTTTTTTGCTAAGTAATTGAAGCCTATCATTGCTGTTATACAGATGATACAAGCTAAAAATGAATAAAATTTTGACCGAAATGCCGTGAATAGAAAATATACGAGTAAAGGAATAATAATGATTACTGCATCTCTTCTAATAAAGGTAGAAGAAATCAATAGTATTATCGATAGTAAAAAAATATTTTAGATTTATTTTTTCGAAAAACCGTATAACTGCCAATTGCAAGTGTTAAAAAACTCAATAAAAGAACATTATTAGTGATGTTGGTCAAAAAAATAACAATACTGGGACAAAATGCAAATATTATATAATTATAGAGATATTTTTTATTTGAAAGAAAAAGGGGAGGGATATAGATAAAGTTTAGGTAAATAAGAGGTATGCCAATCCAGTAGAATATATTATGCAGCAGGCCTATAGAATTCTTTAGATCAATTATATTAATTAGGTATTTCCACAAAGAAGGGTAAAACCAACCCATCCAGTTATTGAATATATCGATATTGTAATAAACATAAGAATTATCCCAGTTGATTCCGTAAGGATAAGCTAAAATTCCTGTGAGAAAAAATCCAAATATCGAAATATAAATAATTGAAAGGTACGGTTTGTCTTGATTCATGAAAATTCCTTATTTAACATTTTGTTATGTTATAGATTGTAAAGATTTATTTTATTAAGAAGAGTATTTCTGTTGATGCCAAGAAAACATGCAGTTTTTAATTTGTTATAATTGTTTAAATTTAATGCTTGTGAGATGAGTATAGTTTCTATTTCTGCGATGGCGTTATTGTAAATGTTGCCAGAAGATTCAGACATTTTTTTAGAAGCCCATTGGTAAATATATTCATTATAAGAGAAATGCTGTTGAGTGTAATTATTTATCGGAAATAAAATTTCTAGTATTTTACGGCATACGGTAAGATCGATGATTTTGTCTTCAAAGCAGTAGTAATTTTTGTCAACAACAAAAAAAAATTGGTCAGCTGCACAAGGAATAGTTAAGCGAATATGAGAAGGCATTTGATTATTTTGATGATGCAGAACGTTAATAGTTGTGTTGTCAAAAATTTCTGTATTAGGGATAACAGGGGCTGCCATTCGGCCGAATTCGTAAAGTAGAGTCCCTGACTTATTGATAATACATGCTCCTTGTGCATGAATGCTTTGAGCCAGTTTGGCAAATAGATCTTGTGGGTCTTGGATGGAAGGCAGCTCTAATAACAGTTGTAAAATCCCGGACAGTTTATTAAACTGCATTTTTTCCAAAAAATAATTGGTCGCTGAGCAACTGTACCCAGCAATCATTTGAATAAGTTCTAAATGCCAGTCGGTAAATGAATTTTTTTTTATATTATCCAGTGTGATCGCTCCTAAAGTAAATCCCTTAATATTTAGAGGTACAGACATTTCTGATTGAATAGACTCATGAAGTGTAATATATTTAGGATCCAACGAAATATTATTAATAATTTGAGGAAGACCATTCTGAATTGTGGTTCCTGTAATTCCGTCGCCTATTTTCATTTGTGTTGAGTTAATTATTTCGGGATCATACCCATAATATGTGCAGAAGTATAGCCAATCCGAGTTTTCATCCCAGAACATAATGGAACCACTGGTAGCTTCTGTAAGAGCAATACAATCTTTGAGTACGGTATTTAACATAGAGTTGAGATCAGGTGCGTCGAACATAGTTTGCTCTAAATAATAAATACGTTTCAGCTGTTTGATACGTTTTTCTAAGCACTTAATATCTGTTTCGCTCATTGAAAAGCTCCAATTCTTTATATTGTAATATTATAAAGAAATATCTAAAAAATGCAATCCCTTTTGTATAGAAATTTTTTTTATTTGATATAATACTTGATTTTTTTGAAAGAATTAATGATAATAAAAATAATGCTACGTATAATGTAGAATAATGCAGAAAAAGAAAAGTAATAGTTCCTCCGGTACTCCTGAGCATATGGCTGTCAAATTTGGTATACGATATAAGATTTTAGTAGTTATTATACCTTTAATTATTGTTGTATTTGTGTTTCTAGGAGTAACGACATATTTTTCGTCAAGTAACGGTATTACGAAAATTGCTAAAGAATTTTTAGGTTATCGTCTGGGAGAAGTTTTTCGATTTGCTCAAGCTCAGATTTTAAGAAGGGATGTTCCTCAACTAGAAGGTTATTTGGGAGAGGACTGCCGAATTAATATTCTGGAATACAGCAAAAAATTTCCAGAAGAAACAGTTGTATTAATTCCTTATTCCGGAGAGTTTACTGTTGACAGAGCATCGTTTTGGGCATCCAAAACCAATATGAATATGGAAGAAATAGAGGAATTGTTTGTGCTGCTTAAAAAATATGAAGAACAAGCCGCGCAAAATCCTAATTTAGAAAGTAGCTGGCTTGAATACACAGCTCCTGATCGTACTAAAAGAGTCGGTGTTTTTCTGCCCAATATTGATCTTCAAGCATGGATTGTAATGGTAGTTCCTTACGATTATTTTTATAGTCCTGTTCATGAAATTATGAAGTATTTAGGAGTTATTTTTGCTGCGGGTCTTTTTATTTCTACTCTTATAGTATGGAGTTTTGTTGATTTTCTGACAAAACCGTTAAAAGATTCAGTGAATACGATCCAGGCTATTACTAAAAATATGGATCTGACTCAGCGCATCAAGATTTCATATCTTGATGAAATTGGTTATCTTGGACGTAGTTTTAATGATATGATCGAAGAGCTGGAGAAAGCCTATAATCAGATTAAAAATTATGCATACCAGGCAGTGCTAGCAAAAACAAAAGAAGAACAAATCCGTTTTATTTTTCAAAAATATGTTCCGAGCAATGTAATCGATTATGTTTTGAACAGATCATCAGAAGCTTTGCTGGTCGGCAATAAGCAAATAGTATCGGTTCTTTTTTCGGATATTCGTGATTTTACGACAATTGCTGAAATGCTCCATCCAGAGGATCTGGTTTTGTCTCTCAATGCTTATTTTACTGAAATGGTCAACGAAATTATTCAAAAAGAAGGTATTATTGATAAATTTATCGGTGATGCCATAATGGCAGTTTTTGGTGCTCCCAAAAGTACACCTTACGATGCAGATCATGCAGTAGCTGCAGCACTTGGCATGTTGAACGGCATCGAACGTTTTAATGCACGGCAGAAGGGGCAAGGTAAAATTACTTTTGAAGTAGGTATTGGCATCAATACAGGAGAAGCTGTGGTTGGAAATATTGGTTCCGAACAAAAAATAGAGTTTACGGTAATTGGCGATACGGTGAATCTTGCTTCTCGTCTGGAAGGCTTGACCAAACAGTATAAATGTCCAATTTTGATCAGCGAGTTCACAAAGGATGCATTGTTTGATAAAGACCGCTATTTCTTTGTTAAGGTTGATACTGTTAGGGTTAAAGGTAAAGCGTTTCCGGTGAAGATTTTTGAACCAAAGTTAAAGCAACTCCTTACTTCACCTCAAATAATGTTCTATCGTCGCTATCACGAAGCGTTACAGCTTTATTTTGAGGGTCTGTTTGCTCAAGCGTTGCCTAAATTTTCAGCTTTGAAGCAAGAAAATCCTGATTTTTATTTGGCTTTTTTGTATACCGATCGTTGCTCTCATTTTATTGAACAACCTCCTCAAAATTGGGATGGTGCCGCAACTTGGGGGATTAAATGATATCATTACAGCCTTTATCTAAAGCACGTGTTTGGACAAAGGAAATGTTTCATTCATACATTAGTTTTGTCGATGGCGGAAAACTTCACGAGGAAATGCAGCAGTATTCTAATATCAGCCATGATCGTTTAAAATTAAACTATTACTATCCGACTTTCAAAAAAATTGCTGGTGTTAATATTGAAATAGGTTCTATTTTTGTGTATCGTAGTTCGTTGCAGGAATGTTTAGAGTTGCTGAATAATTTTGTTGAAATTTGTGGTTCTTTTCGTGCTCCGATATACAATGCTCTTCAAAATTTCGAAGCCTTGGTGCATTGGACAGAAGCCCAATTGCTTGAAGTACCTGATTATGACCATTGTCAAGGGTACATCCTTAACCAAGAACTGGTACGTTTTGATATTCTCAATGAGCCTACTTCTTTGCAATTTAAATATAAGGATCATATTGATGATACTTATATTTTATACCAATTGTCCTTTTTGTTGGCCCGTAATCAATATTTTATTTTGAGGAGAAAAACATTTTAAACTTGCATTGTGCCGAAAAAATAAGCTATAATACTTGAAATACTCGGGAGCATTTTGCTGAGAGGCCGATATTTCGGCGACCGATATAACCTGATCCAGTTCATACTGGCGTAGGGAGTATTTCTTTTCGATAAAAGTCTGCTCAGCTCCCTGTATTTCAATGGGGGTATTTTTGGACTTTTATACCAATCTACTTTATTCTTTATCTATGTGTACTTTTACAACCTTTTTCGAATCTTTTTTTGGTCTCCTTTTAGGAGGTTTGGTTTCTATTGTAATATTTTTGTGGACCATAAGATATCCAAAATTATCAAAAATAGGGGTATATTTTATATTCACTTTACAAATTATACCATTTATTGCACTTGCGCCGTTAGCAGTATTGATTTTCGGTTTTTCTATATATGTGAAAATCATCATAGTAGCATGGATGGCTTTTTTTCCTTGTTTTTTGAGTATATCAAGGGGGTTCAAAGAGTTATCTGGATCTTTGGTTTATCTTTTTGATACCCTTAAAGCCAACCAAAAGCAAAAACTTTTTCACTTGTATCTGCCGTTTTTAAGGTCGTATTTTTTTTCCGGATTTAAATCCGCAGGAATATGGGCTGTGAGCGCTGCGATCAGCGCAGAAGGACTCGGTTCCGAGAAAGGATTAGGAGTTTATTTTGCTAAAGCACTCAGCTTGTTCCGAATGGATCTCGTGTTTTACGGAGCAGCAGCCAGCGCTTTATGCGGAATTTTATTGTATGCTGTTGTGGTATTGCTGGATCTTCTGTTTCAGCCTCGTTTTCAAAGAGACTTTTTCCTCAAAAAAGGAGTTATTATGAAGAGTGTATGGTTCCTTATTTTGTTTTTATCGGCGTGTATGCGTCAGGAGGATGTTAGTTTAGCGCTCGACTGGACACCTAATACACGCCATATTGGTTTTTACGTTGCGCAGGATAAAGGTTTTTATCAAAAAGAAGGGCTTAATTTGAAAATTATCGAGGCGAACAGTAAGCCCGAAAATTTAGTTGCTGCGCGAAAAGCAGATTTTGGGATTTCTTATCTGACAGAAGTTCTGCTGGCTTATCAAAACGGGCTACCGATTAATGTGGTTTCTGCTCTTGTAAGGCGTGATCTTTCGGGCTGGGCAGTTAATAGGGACGGAATTATATCATTCAAGGATCTTGAGGGAAAAACATACGGTTCCTACGGTGGTGCAAAGGAAATAGAGCGCTTGAAAAGAATTTTCGAGCGTCAAGGTGCGGATTTTAGTACCGTTAGAATCTTGGAAATTTCAGCGCCGGGAGTGGTTCCTTTTGGTACGGATTCTCCTAATGCACCAGATTTTATCAACACTTTTGAAGACTGGGCATTTGTCGACCTAAAAATACAAGGCAAAAAAGTTTCTTTTATTCCAAAAAGAAACTTTGAGAATCAAGGGGAATACTACTCTCCGGTTTTGATTGCATCTAAAGCCTTGCTGGAAAACGATCCTAAAAAAGTTGCAGGATTTCTCAGAGCCACAGAAGCAGGCTATCGTTATACTTACGAATATCCCGACGAAGCTGTGGAAATTTTTGTCAAGCGCAATCCCGAATACACCAGGGCATTTATTCGGGAAAGCCTGAATATACTAAGTCCACATTGGTTCACGGAAACAGAGCAGTGGGGTATTATGGATTTGCAAGTGTGGCAGGAACGTACCCAAGAATGGATTGATGCTGGCCTTATCGAACCTGGGTTTGATCCCAAAGTGCTAATCGCAGAGTGAGGGACTGATGATACAACTATTTGAGGCACGTAATTGTTCTGTTTTTTACGACAGCACACTGATCATGAAGGATTTGAATTTTTCGATTTCTTCTGGAGAAAAAATTGCTTTAATAGGCCACAGTGGCTGTGGTAAGAGCACGTTGCTGCGTCTTATGGCAGGGATCGAGTGCAATGCGCGCATAGAGGGTCAGTGGTATTCCGATTTGCCGGAAATTTCTGCTTACATTGATCAAAATAATTCTCTTCTGCCTTGGAAAACTGTCCAGGAAAATGTTGCTTTGCCGATGATTTTGCAAGGCATGGATAAAGATATTATTAATCTTAAAGTAATGCAGGTGCTGGAAGAATTCGGATTGGAAAATTATTGGCATTTTTTTCCTGATGAATTATCCGGAGGCATGAAACAAAAAACAATTTTATGCAGGGCTTTGGTTACTGATTCAACAATTCTTTTTGCTGATGAACCGTTTGCTTCTGTGGATATGCTTTCACGGCAGGCACTAGTAGATATTTTGAAAGAAAAGTTTATCCGAAAAACTATTATTTTTATTACTCATGATATTCAGGAAGCCTTGAGGATCGGTGATAGAGTCTTAATATTTGCTGGTCGGCCGACTCGCCAAGTATATAATGCTCTATCTCGAGAGCCGCTTCTAAAGCAAAGAATTTCTGCTTTCTTATCAAAAAATTAGTTTGTCATTAAATTTAATTTCTTTCTTTATATAGAATTAATGTGTCTAAATCTGGAATGGTATATTTGCTTGTAAAAATTTTGAAAATAGACTATAATTTCCATATTATGTCAAATAGAGTATGTCATAATCAATAAATAAGAGGAAAAATAGCTGTAACGGTTCGTAGTACTAGTGTTCCTTATGATGTCCGGTTGCCTGAGCCGGGGACAACAATAGATATTTTAAAAAAAAATATGCAGAAATTTGTTCTCTTGAGTTTTGCGGGAAGTGTGTGCCTTGTGGTTATGGTACTAAAGAATGGAATCTGCTTTTGCATAAGTTTGTAGAAGGTTAGGCTACACATCATGATATCGAGCGTCTAGAAGAAATTAATCATTTGATGTTGACATCCAGTTTGTGCCGTTTGGGTTTGGTTTCACCTTATTTGGTGCAGTCTGTATTAAAATATTTTAAAGAAGATATTCATGCAATGATTAATAAAAAGATTCTGTACATCTATTTATGGAGTTGCCTAAGTTTGAAATAAACACTAATCCATGTGATGTATGTGCTCATGAAGAAACTGTACGGTGTGTGCTTGTTTGTTCAGTAAAGGCGATATCAGGTGGACAAGGGCGTACATATAATTAATCAGGAAAAATGCTACCGCTGCGATGCATGTGTGGCTGTTTTCCCACAGAGAGCGATAGTATTTAGTTGAGGAAAATGCTATGGCAGAAGAAATAAAAGATAAAGAAGAATTAATAATATCACTATTAATGGACGCCAAATTCAGACACAAAAAGGAGTTCCTGTTATTGCAGCGGCTGATGCAGCTGGTATAGAAATTCCGCGTTTATGTTTTATCATGCAGATTTTTATCGAGCCGGGACTTCGGGGGTTGGATCCAGGGGCCTTTGCATCGTCAAAAATGATGCAACTGGAAAAGTATTTCGTTCGTGTCTTATGAAAACTGCTCCTGGAATGGATATTTCTACGGAAGACAAAGAATGCAAAAAAGCCCGTAAAACAGCTCTTCAATTGATTTTAGCAAACCATCCTTTAGAATGTCTTGCTTGCATCCGAAATACACGGTGCGAACTTCAAGCACTTGTGGCAAAAGTGAATATTAGGGAAATTCCATATATTTCAAAGCCTATGAATGTTGAACATGATAGCAGTAGTATTTCTATTCATATTAATCCCAATAAATGTATAAAATGTGGGTATTGTGTGGTGGCTTGTAAGGTATTGCAACAAATTGAGGCGTTAGAAGTTGGTGATATGGAACATACGACTCAGATCCGTGCTATTGGAGGACTAACTTTAGAAGAAACTCCATGTGTTAAGTGTGGATGTACAGCACATTGTCCGGTAGCAGGTACTTATGAAAAAGATCATATCCATGGAGTTTGGGAAACACTAGATGATCCTGAAATCCATACAGTTGTACAAATTGCGCCGGCAGTTAGGGTAGCTTTTGGAGAAGAATTTGGGCTGAAAGCAGGTACTTTGGTAACCGGCAAAATTTATGCGGTGCTACGGTGTTTGGGATTCGATAAAATTTTTGATACCAATTTTGGTGCTGATATTACCATTATGGAAGAAGTGCCAGAATTTACCCATCGATTTGTGAATGAACCCCAAAAACTTCCTGTTATTACCAGTTGTTGCCCGTCTTGGGTGGACTACTGTGAAAAATATTATTCCAATACTATAGAAAATTTATCTTCGTCTAAATCTTCGCATCAGATGTTTGGGGCAATGGTCAAATCTTACTATGCAGAACGTGAAAATATTGATCCGGCTAAGGTTCATGTTGTTTCTGTGATGCCTTGTACATCTAAGAAATATGAAATTGGGTGTCACAAAGATATGTTTGTCAATGGGTATGTTGATGTTGATATTGTGATTACTACTAGAGAATTAGCACGTATGGTTCGTGAATTAGGTATTGATTTTCTCAATCTTCCTGAGGAAGAAGCAGATCAATTAATGGGTGAATATTCAGGGACTGGACCCATTTTTGGTGTAACAGGAGGGGTTCTGGAATCTGCATTACGGACAGCATATTATTATATTTTTAATGAAGATTTGCCTGATTCAGCTGTTGAATTTCAAGAAGCACGAGGACTTGTAAAGAATAAGGTAGTCACTATCAACATAAAAGATCGAGAAGTACGTGTTGCAGTTGTACACGGCATTCAGAATGTTAAGGCCATACTCAATGAAGTTGAGGATGCAAAAGCCAAAGGTGAACCACTTCTTTATGATTTAATAAAATAATGGCGTGTTACGGAGGATGTATTGGTGGCGGTGGGCAACCTTATGTTGCGGATTCCGAAATTGCACGTCAAAAGCATATTGCTGATCTTTATAGTGGATGATAAAAATTCCAAAAGGCGACGTTCTCATACCAATCCTATGATCCAGCAAATGTGCAGAGAATGTATTGATAAACCACTTGGTGAATGGGCTCATCATTTATTACATACACATTTTGTGCAAAAGCCGGTAATACGCTCTCTAGAAGAGTTGTTAAATAAATAAAAGAAAAGATTGAATTTTTCAAATAAATAATCGATAATATATTGAAATTTAAATGGGTGTATTATGTCCGGTTACCAAGTGACAGCCCGTAAATGGCGTCCTCAAGATTTTAGTCAAGTTATTGGTCAAGAACATGTTGTCACAGCGTTATCGAATGCCGTGCTGAGCAGCAGGTTATCTCATGCATATTTGTTTTCAGGGCCTAGAGGGGTAGGTAAGACAAGTACTGCACGTATTTTAGCAAAAGTATTGAATTGTGTAGAGAGTCCCAAAGTTTGTGGGCAATGTCCAGCATGTATTGAAATTGCTTCTGGCCAATCATTGGATGTACGAGAGATAGACGGAGCATCAAATAGAGGTATTGAACAAATTCGTGAAATCAGAGATAATGCTGTTTATACTCCTCTATCGCTTAAATATAAAATTTTTATTATTGATGAAGTTCATATGCTTACAAAGGAAGCTTCTAATGCCTTGCTTAAAGTGTTGGAAGAACCTCCTATGCATGTTATTTTTATGCTTGCAACTACAGAATCAAGTAAAATTTTACCAACTATCCGTTCTCGCTGCCAACATTATATCTTAAAAAAGATACCTCTTGAAGTCGTAGTTGAAAGGCTTTCTCAGATTTCTATTGCTGAAGGCTATGAATTTCAATTATCTGCCTTAGAAGAAATTGCACGTGCTGGTGATGGATCTATGCGTGATTCTCAAACAATTTTTGATCAAGTAGCTCTTTATTCTCAAGGTAATCTTACTCTTGAAGCTGTCAGAGAAATTTTAGGAATTCCTGACATATTATATTTTCTGCAAATCATAAAAGCAGTTTTAGGGGCAGATATTGTTGCAATACTAGAGCAATTAAACACTTACTTAGCAGAAGTTGGTGGTGGAATATCGTTTGCAGAGAATTTAGTAAAGTTTTTGCGCAATGCATTGTTGGTAAAGAAAGTACCGATAGGATCAGCTTTATTAGATTTTAGTCCAGAGATGTGTGTAGTACTTCAGGAAACATTTGCTGAGTGTTCCGAAAAAAATATACTGACATTGTTAGATCTTGCGTTAGAGTTATACGATACTCTAAGAAAAGAATCGGGAGAACGTTTTTGGATAGAAAGCACATTATTAAAAATGGTGGACTTTAGAAATAGAATTTCATTAAGTGAATTAAGACAGGAAATATTTCGTATTTTAAATCACAAGCCTATACCGGTTAAAGAATCATTAAGCAATACAATGGCTGTTAATACAAATTTATCAACACGTATGCAGGAGGATATTAAACCTCAGCCTGTTAAAGAGAATAAGCCTGATAGTATGTCAACTTCCGATCCGAACAGTGCAGAAAATATTATCCGTCAATTGTTTGATATTTCATAAAAATAAGGAGAATGATCATGGGACCTTTTGATAATATAAAAGATATGATGAAAATGCGCGAACAAATGAATTCTTATAAGAAAGAATTAGAAGCAATGCGCATAAGAGCATCTTCTAAAAAAGATTATGTGAAAATTACAATAGATGGCGAGCGGTCAATTAAGCATTTAGAATTCTCTGATGAAGCAATGAAGCTCAATAAAGACGATTTAGCGAAGTATGTTAAAGATGCTATGAAAGCAGCTATAAAAGAATTAGAAGGAATTCAGAAAAAGAATTTTAAAAATTCTCCATTAGCATCTCTGCTTCAGCCTGGGAAATAATTTATGCTTCCGTTGCCTATTCTTAAGTTGGCAAAACTATTAGGAAAAATGCCTCATATTGGCCCTAAAAGTGCCGAAAAATTAGCAGTATGGTTTGTAACAGATGGTAGAGGTCTTGCTCCTGAATTAGGTAGCATTTTAACAAATTTACAAAATTCTATTGATATTTGTGATTTTTGTGGCTATTTTATAGAATCGGGTAATACTTATTGTGAGTTTTGCTCGGATCCTACTCGTGATGCTTTGAGTATTTGTATTGTTGAAGCGCAATTGGATATTCTGGATATTGAGGCTTCAGGAGCTTATAAGGGGAAGTATTTTATTTTAGGTGGTGTTATTTCACCGTTAGAAGGAAAAACAATTTCTGATCTACCGTTTGATAAACTAAAAAATATAGTCCGAGAGCAAGAGATTAAAGAAATTATTATTGCACTTGGTACCACAACAGAAGCTGACGTGACAGCAATGTATATCAAAGAGTTATTAGTTGATCAGAATATAAAAGTAACAAGTTTAGCTAGGGGACTTTCTGTTGGTACTAGCATACGCTTTGCAGGGAAAAGAAGTTTAGCTGAGGCTTTTAAAGGACGGGAAAATTTTTAATTTTGTGATTAAAACTATAGTTATAGGAGGCGCTTATGCCCAGTAAAATGATGACAATGGACGGAAATATGGCTGCTGCCTATGTAGCCTATGCTTTCAGCGAAATAGCTGCTATTTATCCGATCAGTCCGTCGACACCTATGGCAGAATTATGTGATACATGGTCTGCAATGGGGAATCAAAATATTTTTGGGGATACTGTTCGTGTGATAGAAATGGAATCCGAAGCCGGTGCTGCTGGTGCTGTACATGGCTCTTTACAAGCCGGGGCGTTAACATCGACTTTTACTGCATCTCAAGGTCTCTTACTGATGATTCCAAATATGTATAAAATGGCGGGGGAATTGTTGCCTGCTGTGTTTCATGTTGCTGCACGAACTGTAGCTACTCATGCTTTATCTATTTATGGTGATCATAGTGATGTTATGGCATGCCGTCAAACAGGTTTTGCATTGTTAGCATCGAATAATGTGCAAGAAGCCCATGATCATGCTTTAGTTGCACATCTTGTTACTATCAAGTCACGAGTACCTTTTGTCCATTTTTTTGAAGGATATAGGATTTCCCATGAAATTCAAAAGATTAAAGTTTTAGAAAATGAAGATTTTAAAAAACTATATGATTTCAAAGCACTAGAGGAATTCCGTGGTCGTGCGCTGAGTCCGAATCATCCTGTAACCCGAGGATCAGCTCAAACTCCGGATATTTTCTTTCAGGCCAGAGAAGCTAGTAATTCTTATTATGATAATTTACCGGCACTTGTTGAAGAAGTTATGGAGCAAGTTTCAGCAGTTACAGGGCGTAAATTGTCTACCGTAGAATATTATGGTGCAGAAGATGCAGAGAAAATTATTGTTGCAATGGGATCTGTGGTGGACACTATTAAATCAACTATTGATTATTTAAGCAAACAAGGGCAGAAAGTAGGGGTTGTTGGTGTGCACCTTTATAGACCATTTCCAACTGCTGCATTTCTTAATGCCATTCCGAAAACTGTGAAAAAAATTGCTGTGCTTGATCGTACTAAAGAAAATGGTTCAATTGGTGAACCTTTATACTTGGATGTACGTTCTGCTTTATATGATCAGGCAAATGCTCCTTTGATCGTTGGAGGACGTTATGGGTTGTCATCAAAAGATACAACGCCGCAGCAAATTGTCGCTGTTTACGAAAATCTTGATCAAACGGAACCTAAAAATCGTTTTACTATCGGGATCGTAGATGATGTTACTTTCTTATCATTGCCGATTATAGAAGAAATAGATATTGTTCCTGATGGTATTATAGAGTGTAAATTTTACGGTATAGGATCTGATGGTACAGTCAGTGCTAATAAGAGTTCTATTAGTATTATTGGAGATAATACAGATCTTAATGTACAGGCCTATTTTGATTATGATTCTAAAAAAAGCGGTGGCTATACGGTTTCGCATCTTCGTTTTGGAAAAAATCCTATTAGGATGCCTTATCTTGTGGAGACACCGCATTTTGTGGGATGCTCCCTACCTTCTTATGTCTACAAATATGACATGCTTAAAGGGCTTCGAGATGGCGGTATTTTTTTATTGAACACATCTTGGACTCCGGAAGAAATTGATGAAAAAATGCCCAATCATCTTAAAAAGTATATTGCTGAACATAATATTAATTTTTACATTATTGATGCAACTCGAGTAGCTCGTGAAGTAGGACTGGGGCGGCGTTCTAATACTATATTACAAGCTGCCTTTTTTAAATTATCGGAAGTTATCCCTTATGCAGAAGCAGTTGAATATATGAAAGCCAGTGTCAAAAAAGCTTACGGACGTAAAGGTGATGATATTGTCAAATTGAATTATGATGCTATTGATAGAGGTGTCAGTGATCTTATTAAAATTGAACCCAAGCCTGAGTGGAAAGATCTCGATGGTAGTTTTGATATGTTGGTGAATGAAAATGCTCCTGATTTTGTTAAAATTATTGCTTCAGCAGTCAACAGCTTGAATGGAGATTCTTTACCAGTAAGTGCTTTCAGTGATTATGCGGACGGTACGATGGTTGCTGGTACTACCAAATATGAAAAACGTTATGTTTCCGATATTGTTCCTGAATGGATAGAAGATAACTGTATTCAATGTAATCAGTGTGCTTTTGTATGTCCTCATGCTGTTATTCGCCCATTTTTAATTAATGCTGAAGAAAAACAAACAATGCCTGCGATGCAAACTTTAGCAGCTGTTGGTGCGACTGATTTAGATTATCGTATTTCTGTTTCGGTGGCGGATTGTACGGGTTGTTCAGCTTGTGTTGAAGTTTGTCCTGGAAAAGGAGGAGTCAAAGCCCTGCAAATGAAGGAAATTGCGACTCAGGAAAAAGAACAAATTAATTATGATTGGCTCTTTAAGCATGTCAAGCCGAAAAATCCTTTTGGTAAAAATAATGCCAAAGCGGTACAGTTTGAAACACCTCTATTTGAATTTCATTCTGCGTGTCCTGGATGTGGTGAAACACCATATTTAAAATTGGTGACGCAATTATTTGGTGATCGCATGATGATAGCAAATACAACAGGATGTACGTCAATTTATGGAGCTTCGATGCCTTCATCTCCATACACTGCTAACGACGAAGGTCATGGACCTTCATGGGCAAATTCTTTGTTTGAAGATAATGCTGAATTTGGTTTGGGAATGCATGTAGCACGTGGTAAAATCCGTGCTCGAGCGGTAGCACTTGTTGAAAATGCTATATCAGAAGATTTGGTTTCACCGAGAGCAAAAGCAGTATTTCAAGAATGGCTTGATTTTAGAGATGATGATCAAAAAACACGTGAAGTTACGGCAAAATTACAAGAGTGTTTAAAATCAGAAAATTCTGAGATTGCGAAAGAAATTGAAAAACTTGAAGACTTTCTAGTCAAACCTTCGATGTGGATTTTTGGTGGCGATGGATGGGCTTATGATATTGGTTTTCAGGGGGTGGATCATGTTTTATCCCTGCATGAAAATGTTAATATGTTAGTAGTTGATACAGAAGTTTATTCAAATACTGGTGGTCAGGCATCAAAATCAACACCTTTAGGAGCTCAGGCACAATTTGCTCGTTCTGGTAAAGATGGTCGTAAGAAAAATTTAGGTCTTATGATGGCAACTTATGGGCATGTTTATGTGGCTCAGATTGCTATGGGTGCTAATAAAGCTCATACACTTAAAGTTTTGCAGGAGGCAGAGGCATATCCTGGTCCTTCATTAGTGATTGCATATTCACCTTGTATAGCGCATGGTATTAAAGGAGGCTTAAAAGATGCGCAAGCGGAGGAAAAATTGGCTGTAGATTCAGGATACTGGCATTTGTGGCGTTATAATCCTTTATTAGAATTAGAAGGTAAAAATCCCTTTCAATTGGATTCCAAAGAGCCAAATTTTGAATTATTTAAGCAATTTATAGGGCATGAAATTCGTTTTAGTGCACTTGGAAGAGAATTTCCGCAACGTGCAAAAGAATTGTTTGATGAAGCCGAATCTCAAGCTAAACATCTCTATCGACATTACAAGCGATTAGCAGAAATGAATTTTTCTGATACAATTTAGTTTAATCCCTCCATTATTTATTGGAGGGATTAAATTTTAAAAAAAAGTAGATTGTTTTTAAATTTCCAGCTATAATATCCTATCATTTTTAGGAGAATGATGTCTATGCGTAAAAAATTGTTATTGGTTGTTGTATTTTTAATTTTAGTACTCTTAGGTGTTCAATTTATCACACAATCTTATATTGTTTCTTGGGAACGTCAATTTCATTTTTCTAGAAAAGCCTTAAAAAAAGCTAATATAATAGCTCAAAATATTAAAACAAGTACCTCAGATATCTACCAATTTACTAATGCAGCATATTTGGGAGAAATATTTGCAAATCAAAGAATTATAGTACCGGATATTATATCTAATAAAATTCAAAGGATTCGATTAACTGATTCTTCAGGCAAAATAATCCTATCTACTGATGGAATATCTGATGCTGGAAATATAATGACTCCGCATATATTAGAATTAGCACGCTCTATCAAAACAAACTTTATATTTTTTCTCCCTAATAGGGATGTATTGGTAGCTTTGGGGTTCTATGAAAATCCTTATACGTTGAATTCTGTGGATAAGGGATATATAATGTTTGAGTTTCCTGCAACAATTATGTTTCATGGTTTGGATATTTCCCGTTATTTTGTAAAGAGGAAAAAAATGGATTCCTGGTTAATAATTACTGATAATAGCCGGGTTTCTTACGAACAAGTGATGGCTGTAGATCCTAATAATTCGACGGGACCTGTTACTGGATTTAAACTTAATATGCCGTTTTTGGGGAGTATTGTTTATTTTGTTGGAAATGATTTTTATATTCCCCCTGTTTTATCTACACTTTTTATTTTTTTATTGGTATTTTTATTATGGAAGCTTTTTTATGAGAAAAAATCATTAAATAATGATAGTTCTCAGGATAGTGATATTTCACAGCTAATTAAAGATATTAATAACGGAAATACATATCCACAGGAGGTTGCTTTTCAGATGATTGATAATGGAACAAAATTTGGAAATGTTCATTTTGATGAATCAGAATTTGAAAAAAGTGAAAAAAATGACATTTTATATCATGATGTCGAGAATGAATTTACCATTCCTAACGAAATAGCAGAAAATGATTCTTTAGACATAAGCATCCCTGAACCTTCTGAATCAGTGGATGTTTTAGAGGAATATCTGGCATCGGAATCCCAATTCTTAAAACAAGAAAATACTGATTTACCTGATTTCAAAGATGATTCAGAAACAGTTTTTAATATTTCTGATTTTACAATGCCTGTGGATACAGAAAATCAAAACAATCTGTTAACACCAATACAAAGATTTAGCAATCATTTGCAGAAAGTGGGTAAAGAATTTGATATTTCTCATCAAGCATTAGCATCATTAAGTGATGGCTTATGTATATTTCAGAATGCAGTAGATTTTGGCAAAGAATTTATCATTGCGCAGACAGATCCTGTTTTTCAAGATTTTCTATCTCAAGGAAAAGCACTGATAATATCAGGAGCTCTTGAAAATTCAGAATATATTCATAGTTTGTTTTCGGACAGTATTTTAGGTGATATTTCCGAAATTTTTATTATTCCTATTTTGGATAGTCAAAGCCAAGTTGAAGGAATTGCTGTTTTAGCTCGTGAAAAAAATCTACCACCACTGACATTAGAACAGAAATTACGTTTATTTAAAATATAAAAAAGAGGTTGCAATGAAAAAGACAAAAATTGTATGCACTATGGGGCCAGCTGTTGATGATATTAATATTTTATCCGGCTTGCTAAAAGCAGGAATGAACGTTGCTCGTATGAATTTTTCTCATGGGAGTCATGATGAGCACAAAAAACGTATAGAATTAGTACGTCAGGCATCTAAAGAAACAGGTATTCCTGTGGCTGTTCTGTTGGATACTAAAGGGCCGGAAATTCGCACAAGAAATCTGAAAGATGGTAAGGAAGTAACATTAGTTGCTGGGCAAGAATTCGTTATTACGACAGATGATATTGTTGGCGATAATACTAAAGTATCGGTTACCTATGAAAATTTTGTTCAAGATTTGAAGTTAGGTGATATTATTTTGATTGATGACGGATTAATCGAGATGGTAGTAGAAAAAATTAAAGGCAATAATGTAATTTCACGAGTCTTGAATAATGGTATCTTAGGTGAAAGAAAGGGTGTTAATCTTCCTAATGTGGCAGTAAATTTGCCCGCTCTTGCCGAAAACGATATTGAAGATTTGGAATTTGGATGCCGTATGGGAGTTGATTTTGTAGCTGCTTCTTTCATCCGTAAGATGTCTGATGTCAAGGAAGTAAAAGATATACTAGAGAAAAATGGCGGTACCAACATAAAAATAATTTCTAAAATTGAAAATCAAGAAGGATTAGATAATTTTGAAGAAATTTTAGAAATTTCTGATGGAATTATGGTTGCTCGTGGCGATCTGGGTGTTGAAATTCCAATTGAAAAAATACCTTTAGCTCAAAAGGAGATGATTGCATTGTGCAATCAGGTGGGTAAACCTGTAATTACAGCAACTCAAATGTTAGAATCAATGATAAGAAACCCTAGACCTACACGGGCTGAAATTACTGATATCGCTAATGCTATTTTTGATGGTACAGATGCAGTAATGTTATCAGGAGAAACTGCAAAAGGAGCATTTCCTGTTGAAGCAGTTAAAGTGATGCAAAATATAGCTCGAGAAGTGGATCCCCTAATCGAGCCTATCCATGCTAATTTTGAAGAACAAGTTAATATTGCAGAAGCAATTGCGCGTGGTACAGTAGAAGTTGCGCTTGCTTGTAGTGCTAAAGTTATTGTTTTAGGCACACATACAGGGAGAGCTGCTGCTGCTGTCCGGCAATATTTCCCTCAAATTCCTGTACTCGCTATAGCTGATAACGAATTAGTGGCCAGACAGCTGCTTTTGTTGAGAGGAGTATATTCAGAAGTTGCTAATCCTTATCTTTCCGATCATGAAGATTTTGCTGATTTTGCTCTTCAAAAAGCTCAAGAAATTTTTAAATTAAGTAAAGGTGATCGTGTAGTCTTGTCTTATGGAAGGAAAATTTATACGTCTGGTACTACTAATAGTATTAGAGTTTTAACCATAGAGTAAAAAATAAAAGCACTTTTTAAGATTAAAAAGTGCTTTTATTTTTTATATTTGTATTTTATGCATCACCAAAAATACTGATATAAAATCCTATATCTCCTGGTTTTGAAACGCTGGAAGTATACGCAGGACTATTTGGTAGAGTATAAAACACACCTAATTTATATGTGAGATCGAAGAATTTAAAGTCTACGTAAGTACCAAAACGATGGCTTAAATGATCTAAAGCTCCGATACTAATAGATTGTTGATATAATCCGTAGATAAAGCTATAGTCAACACCAAATCCGATTCTTTTTATTCGTCCACCTAAAGATAAATAGATATTCAGGTCTGGAGTTCCGTTATATCCTACGAAAGGATTGGTACTTGTATCAGATTCGGAATCTAGAGACATAATACTAAATGTCTGTTCAAAACCTTTTATAAGAAGATGTTCACTAAATCGGAAGTAAATATCGTCAAAAGAAAATTTTTCTCCATAATGAGCTGGAATATAGAATGCAAAATAAAAATTTGCAGGACTCAAAGCTGTCATAATACTTGTTCCAAAACGAAATCCTATTTTTCCACTGCTTGCTGTACCAATACCAATAGAAGGTGCAGCAACTCCTAAATAAAGATCGATATAGAATTTTTCAAAACGAAATTTAATAAGTGAATCTGTATTAAAGTAGGTAACACCTTGAAAATTGTCTGAATAGACGATTAACTGAGGCTCATAGCGACCTTCTTGTGTTGGAAATGCCATGGCCATCCCAGCACCACGAATGGTTCGGTATCCATAATATGCTGTTCCAGGTGTCTGGAAGTATTGAAATCCTCGAGGGATAACTTTATCTTGTCCTAGATATTGATAACGGCCGTAAAAAACATGAAATTCAAAGGCAGAAGCAGGCCTGATAGATAATTTTAAATTATCTAACTGAATAATGTCAGAAATGGACCCTTGAAAGTTTTGAATATCATTACCTGCTACACCAAGACCGAAAACAATCCCGCTTTTATCTCCGACGACGATATCTGTCTGTACATTATAGGATACGCTAGGTTGCATTTTGTCATTCATTTGCATGTGAAAGTTTAGGTAGGGAAACTGAATTTGTGTTTCTTGAGCAGCTGTCTTTATATGAAAAAGAAAAATAGCCATAGATACACAAGATACATGAATTAATTTTTTCATGCGTTTGACCTCTCTTAAAATAGATTATTTTAATATAAAATTTTATTTTTTGCAAATATTTAAGAAGTATAAGAGCCACTTCCGAAAATAGAAATAATATATATGTATCGACTCTCTTGTCTAATACTTGATATTTTTATATTCTCATGAGGCATGAATGAAACTAATCATAGGGGTCTATGACCGATTACTTTCTCATCAACTTGCAGTTACGCTTGCCGGAAGAAAAATTACTTCTATCGAAGCTGAAGCAGCAGAAGAAATTCCGGCATTGTTGTCGAGACATGAGCATGCGATACTCATCTGTGAAGAAACCAATCCTCAATTTTACGAGCAGCTCAAAAAACGTGTGCCTCATACAGATATTTTTCTTCTTTATCATCCAACTTTATCCACCGAAGATCTACAAAATCTTAAAAATTTCGGAATTAAAGGACTGATTCCTTATTCCGAGAATGTAGAAAGTATTGTAGAGACTATTATTAAATATCTCAGCCTCTTGGCTCATTCGATCCGGCAGTCCGAAAAAAGTATTCTTTCTTCACGGGATAAAGATCGAAAAAATGTTGGCATCCATCTTCCTAAAATCAATGTATGGAGTTACGGCCATTTGTTAGGTTTCAACAGTTCTAAAGTGGTTCTTAATATAGAAGACCATCAAATACAGCATGCTTTGCACGTTGAGCGGCAGACTGATAATCTTTTGCTCTACCTCAAAGGTCTTAATGTCCGTATGTATGCGGATCTTATTTATAATAAGAAAAATATGTTTGTATTTCGCTATCGAAATATGGCTCAGGAAGATGCGTACCGTTTAGCATATTATATCCATTACTGTCGTCGGGAGCAGGAAAAACATAACTTCAAAACTCTCGAAGTATAACTTTTGAAAGTTGCTTTTATTTTCTTTTTTTGTTATACTTTTGTAGGTTTTTTATTAGAGCTAAAAAATATTCAAAAGTCATAGAAATAATAATATTTTCAGGAGTTATTTATGCCGCCGTCAAAAAATAGGTCACCATATGGGTATGAACCGAAAAATATTTGGGAAGAGTCCTCAAAAGAACAAGTTGCTGAAATTTTTGCTGCTGCTGAATTATATAAATCATTTTCCAATGAAGTTCGCACGGAACGTCAAGCTGTGTCTTGGGTGCAGAATTATGCTCAGAATAACGGTTTTAAAGCATTGGAAACTTTTTCCGAGTTAAAGCCAGGAGATAAAGTATTTTTTTCTTATGAAAATAAAAATATGTTTTTAGCAATTATTGGTAGTGAGCCTATCAAAAATGGTGTTAATATTATAGGGGCCCATCTGGATGCCCCTCGTTTAGATCTCAAAGTCCGACCTTTAATAGAAGAATTCGGTATTGCGATGCTCAAAACTCACTATTATGGGGGCATAAAAAAGTATCAATGGCTCAACATTCCATTAGCAATTCATGGGACTGTAATTCGTGGTGATGGCACATCAATTGAGATTAGCATAGGTGATGAAGAAAATGATCCTGTTTTTGTTATATCTGATTTATTACCTCATTTGTCACGCAAAATACAAGGTGAAAAAAAATTATTAGATGGTATAGAAGCCGAGAATTTGAATTTATTTGTTGGTTCGATGCCGATTCAAAATGAGGAGTTTACAGAAAAAGTAAAAGCATGGATTTTGCAAGAGCTTTATCAACAGTTTGGTATTGTTGAGGAAGATTTAATTTCTGCAGAACTGGAAGTAGTTCCTGCCTTTCGTACTAGAGATTTGGGATTGGATAGAAGCATGATAGCAGGCTATGCTCATGATGATAGAGTATGTTCTTTTGCTGCCATTGAGGCGTTAACACAAATTCAAGATATTCCGTCCCGGACTAGTATTGTTTATCTCACAGATAAAGAAGAAATCGGATCGGTTGGTATTACAGGGACGGCATCTCCGGCATTGCCATTATTTATAGGAGAAATTTTCCTTAAACAACAAATTCATTATTCTGATCTGGATTTGCGCCGGGCTTTTAAAGATTCTTGTTGTTTATCTGCAGATGTTGGCGCACTTTTGAATCCTATGTATGCTACTGTTCACGATAAATATAATGCATCTTTTCTCAATTGCGGTATCATTATTAAAAAATATACGGGTTCTGGTGGAAAATATGCTGGTTCTGATGCTTCTGCAGAATTAGTGGCTAAGATCAGAAAGATTTTTAATGATAATGGTGTTTTATGGCAGGCATCCTCAATGGGCAAGGTCGACGAAGGCGGCGGTGGAACAATAGCGCATTTGATAGCGCGTTTTGGTATTCCGGTTATTGACTGCGGTATAGGAGTTATCGGAATGCATTCTCCATATGAAATTATCAGTAAAGCGGATCTGTTTCATATGATCAAAGGATACCGCTCATTTTTTGAAAATGCTTGATTATGTATAAGCATATTTATGGCCCGATACCTTCACGACGTTTAGGAATTTCGTTGGGAGTAGATCCTATTCCGCACAAAACTTGCCCTTTGAATTGTATTTATTGCGAATGTGGGGCTACTAACAATTTTACTACAGAGCGTAAGGAATATATTTCTATTGAATCTATTCTTTCCGAAATTGACGATTTCCTTGAGTGTAATATTCCTCCCGATTTTATTACTTTTTCGGGATCTGGTGAACCTACACTTCATGCCCGGCTTGGTGAAATGCTTTCTTTTCTGAAAAAAAAATATCCTCATATCAAATTGGCAGTTTTGACGAATTCCATTATGCTGCATGATAAAGCATTGCATAATGAATTATTAGATGCGGATCTTATTGCACCATCGCTTGATGCAGTCAGTGAAGATATTTTTAGAAAAATTGATGCACCAGCTAGTAATCTTGATATAAGCAAGGTAAGTGAAAACCTGAAAGAATTTGCAGAAAAATTTTTATCATATCCTAATAAACAATTATGGATTGAAATTTTTGTTGTTGAAGGACTAAATGATACAGATCATGAAATTGCTTGTTTTATTGATGTATTGAAAAATATTCCATATTCTATCGTGCAGCTCAATCGTTTAGATAGAGCCGGTACGATGTCTACATTGCAGCCAGCTAGTATGGAAAGTTTATTGCACATGAAACAATGTTTTATTGATGCTGGTTTAAGTAATATAGAGATTATTGGTAAGTGTAAAAACCGGAATGATATTCTAAATTATCAAAAAAGCATAGAAACAGTTGTTTTAGAAAGCTTGGCAAGACGCTCCTTATCTTTAGATGATTTACAAGCAATGACAGGTATGTCTGCTGAAAAAATAGGAGGATACTTAGATATTCTACAACGCGAAAATAAAATAATAGTAAAAATTATTAATGGGAAAATTGTATATACAAGGTTAAACTTAAAATAAAGGTAAAGTATTAGTAATTTGGTCTATTTGATTATTTGGTCCGGGGCCAATTGCTATAGCAGTATACGTTGGTTCTCCGAATTCAGTTTTACCGGTATCTAGTATTAATGCTTTAGGAAGTGTTGTTTTTTTTATTTTTTCCCATAATTCTAGTAATTCTGTTTCTGTTTTCACGCAAACAACAATTTTTTTTTGTCCTTGCTGTATCCATTGCTTAATCATGTTTTCTGTATTCGAATGAGAAAGCCCATCAAATACAGCTGTAACAGAAGCATGAGCTCCTTGAGCGATTAATTTACCTTTACGGATGCCGTTAATAGAAGGAAATTGGGTACGCATGATAATTACTTGTTTCATTATTTATCCTAAAAACCTGCAAAAACTGCCTTGAGATAAGGACGGTTTTTCTGAGCGGGAGAAGGGATTTGAACCCTCGGCCCTCGCCATGGCAAGGCGATGCTCTACCACTGAGCTACTCCCGCAATATGTAATTCATGTTTTATGTCAGTACCGTGCGAAAGGTGGGAATCGAACCCACACGCCTTAAGGCACTAGATCCTAAATCTAGCGTGTCTACCAATTTCACCACTCTCGCATGTATGTGTTTTTATTATAACACATAATTTTTTTTTGTCAAATACTGCACGCCCGGCAGGATTCGAACCTGCGACCTACGGATTCGAAGTCCGGCGCTCTATCCAGCTGAGCTACGGGCGCAAATTTATGGGTGGATAATGGGATTCGAACCCACGGCCCCCGGAACCACAATCCGGTGCTCTAACCAACTGAGCTACATCCACCATATGTAATTCGTGCCTGATAGGAATCGAACCTATGACCAGCGGCTTAGAAGGCCGATGCTCTATCCAGCTGAGCTACAGGCACATTCCATTTCGGGGTAGTAAGATTCGAACTTACGGCCCCCTGCTCCCAAAGCAGGTGCGCTAACCGAACTGCGCTATACCCCGTTGAGTACGATTATTCTACTGTATTTTTTAAATTTTGTCAATATTTTTCTTTGGTATTTTTTCCTTATTGTTTAATGTCTTAAAAAACAACGTACAATAATCTAGGACTACTGCACGTTGTTCTCTAGAAGTTTGCCCCAAATAACCTGAGATAGTGCCAATTTGCCAGCGCGCTTGCCTGGGATAGAAAAACCTGCAGAGCCGCACGCTGCAACATCTTGGCTATATGGCAAAATTATCGCACCGCCCAGAAACGTACGAGCCTCTGCAGGCTGCTATACTAATAATAGGGGTACGGAAATGCTGTCTACTAAAAATCCAGAAACCGGATAAGCATCTTGTCAGCTAAGATGTTGCATGATTATTATAAATCAAAATTAAAAAGGAGTCAATTTTTTCTTAAACTACTCATTCTTAAATATAAAAACATCTTGCTTTTCTAG